>JANXYI010000282.1 GCA_025350085.1 Deltaproteobacteria bacterium | reverse complement strand
CGGATCAGGTGCCAGCCGAACTGGGTGCGCACGGGCTCGCTGACCTGGCCGGGCTTCAGCGACTGGGCCGCTTCCTCAAAGGGCTTGACCATGGCGCCCTGGGTGAACCAGGGCAGCTCGCCGCCCTTGGGCGCGCTGCCGGGGTCCTGGGAGTTCTTCTTGGCCAGGGTCTCGAAGCTGGCGCCCTTCTTCAGCTGGGCCTGGATCTCCTTGATCCGGGTGAGCGCCTTGTCCGCAGCCTCCTGGGGCGCGGAGCCTGGCACCAGGATCAGGATGTGCCGGGCGTGCAGCTGGGCCGGATGTCTGAAGCTCTCGGCATTGGCCTCGTAATTCTTTTTGACGTCCTCGTCCGTGACCTTCACGCTGGCGGCCAGGTCGGCCACGGTGATGGGCAGATACTCCAGGCGGATGCGCGCGGGCTGCTTGTAGCGGTCCTTGGCGGCCTCGTAGAAGTCGGACACCTGCTTGTCCGTGGGCTTGACCAGCCCCTCGAAGTCCTTGGCCGGGAAGAGCAGGTAGTCCATGCGCACGGTCTCGCGCGCCCACTGGAACAGGCCCTTGGCCTCGGGCTCGGAGAGCAGGCTGGACACGGTGGTGAAGCCCTGGAGCTTCTGGATGACCTGGTTGCTCCTGAGCTCGGCCTCGAACCGCGTGGGGGTGGAGTGGTTCTGGCCCAGGGCGTTCTTGTAGATGACCGGGTCAAAGGTGTTCTGGGCGTTCTGGAAGGCCGGGATGCTGCTGATGACCGCGCGCAGCTCGGCCGGGGACACGGTGATGCCCATCTTGGCCGCGGCCGCGAGCATGAGCTTGGTGTTTACCAGCTGGCCCAGGATGGCCTGCTTGAACTGCGGGGTGTTCAGCTCCTCGGCGGAGATGCCCGGGGTCTGGCGGCGCATGGCCGTGATGGCGTCCTCGTGGGCCTTCTGGAACTCGTGGGCGGTGATGGCCTCGCCGCCGACATAGGCCACCACGGGCTCCTTCTTCTCGGTGAAGCTGCCCATGCCGAAGTAGAAGACAAAGACCACGATGATGATGGCAAAGGCGATCTTGATGCCCCAGCTTTCGGCGTTCTGGCGTAACCTGTCGAGCATGGTCTCTCCGATTGTTCGTGATTGGCCGGTGGCTTGGCCCCTAGGAGGCGCGGACGGTGTTCAGCAGTCCGCCTGATTGGATAATCGTGAGCTCCTGGGCCGTCAAATCATTTGTCAGCTGGATCTTGGCCCCACCGTCCACCTGAACGTCCACGGGCCTGCCCGGCTGGATGTCCTTGAACGGGATGACGAGGCCCGCGCCCTGGGCCAGGGTCTCGTAGTCGTCCTTGTTGACCAGCAAGAGCGGCAGGATGCCGAAGTTGACCAGGTTGGCGCGGTGGATGCGTGCGAGGCTCTTGACGATGACGGCGCGCACGCCCAGGTGGCGCGGGGCCAGCGCCGCGTGCTCGCGGCTGGAGCCCTGGCCGTAGTTCTCGCCGCCCAGGATGAACCCGCCGCCCTCGGCGCGGATGCGGGCCACGAACTCCGGGTCCACCTTGGTGAACACGTGCTCGGCTATGGCCGGGATGTTCGAGCGCAGGGCCATGATGGCCGCGCCCGCGGGCATGATGTGGTCGGTGGTGATGTTGTCGCCCACCTTGAGCACGACCCTGCCCGTGAGCTTGTCCGGCAGCCCGGCGAAGCGTTCCAGGGCCGCGATGTTCGGCCCGCGCAGCACCTCGACGTCCGCGCCGTTCTCGGGCGGGAACACGAAGAGCTGGCGGATGCTCGGGGCGCGGCGCGGCAGCTCGGCCTTCCTCGGCGGTGTGCCCCAGGTGGCCGGGTTGGTGAACCTGCCGTTCAGCGCCGCCTGGGCCGCGGTGAGCGGGCTCACCAGATACACCTGGGCGTCCTGGGTGCCGCTGCGGCCCTCGAAGTTGCGGTTGAAGGTGCGCGCGCACACGCCCCTCGACACCGGCGAGCCGCCGATGCCGATGCAGGGTCCGCAGGCGCATTCCAGGATGCGCGCCCCGGCGTCGAGTAGCGGGTCGAGCAGGCCCTCGGCCGTGAGCAGCTTCAAGACCTGCTTGGAGCCCGGGGCGATCAAGAGGTCGGTGGCCGGGTTGATGCGCCTGCCTTGGAGCAGCTGCGCCGTGGCCTTGAGGTCGGAGTAGGAGGAGTTGGTGCAGGAGCCGATGGCCGCCTGGTCCACGGCCAGGCCGTCCAACTCGGCGATGCGCACCATCTTGTCCGGCATGTGCGGGGCCGCGGCCAGGGGCTCGATGGACGAGAGGTCGATGGCCACTTCCTCGTCGTACGTGGCCTTGGGGTCGGCGGCCAGCGCCACGAAGTCCTCGGGCCGGCCCATGCGCGACAGGAATTTCTTGGTCTGGGTGTCGCTGGGGAAGAGGCTCGTGGTGGCGCCCAGCTCCGCGCCCATGTTGGTGATGGTGGCGCGCTCCGGCACGGAGAGCGTGGCCACGCCCGGCCCGGCGAACTCCATGACCTTGCCCACGCCGCCCTTGACGGTCAGCATGCCCAGCAGGTGCAGGATGACGTCCTTGGCGCTGGCCCAGCCCTTGAGACGGCCGGTCAGAAACACGCGCACGACCTTGGGCATGGGCAGCATGTAGGGCATTCCGGCCATGGCCAGCGCCACGGACAGGCCGCCCGCGCCGATGGCCAGCGCGCCCACGCCGCCCGCGGTGGGGGTGTGGGAGTCCGAGCCGATGAGGGTGCGGCCGGGCTTGGCGAAATTTTCCAGGTGCAGCTGGTGGCAGATGCCGGTGCCTGCGGGTGAGAAGACCATGCCGTACTTGGCTGCGATGGTGCGCAGGTAGCGGTGGTCGTCGGGGTTGCGGAAGCCGGTCTGCAGGGTGTTGTGGTCCACGTAGCTGACCGAGAGCTCGGTGCGCACGCGCGGGATGCCGATGGCCTCGAACTGCAGGCAGGCCATGGTGCCGGTGGCGTCCTGGGTCAGCGTCTGGTCGATCTTGAGACCGATCTCCGTGCCGGGCTTCATTTTGCCGCACACGAGGTGCTGGGCGATGATCTTCTGGGTGAGGTTGCGGGCCTTGGCCATCTGGGGGGGTGCTCCTTGTGCTTGCTTACTCTGGGCTAGAATACGAAGCCGCCAGCGTCCTGGGCGCCGTCGGATTCCACGAAGCCCTTGCGGATGCGGTTGATCTTGTTCGTCCGGAACTGGATCTCCACCTCCAGGCGCAGTTTGTCGCGCTGGTTCAGAAAGATCTCCTGGGCATGGAACACGCCCTTGGCCGGGTCCTCGGCCGCCATGAGCTCACGCACCCGGCGCACGCACTCGTCGCGCTGGGAGGTGAACCCGGCGATCTCGGCCTCGCACAGGGCGATGGCCTGAGACTCGGCCGCGCACAGGGCGCTGGTCTCAGACCCGGACACGCTGTTTCCTGGACTTGGCCACATGCTTCTCGGGTTCCTTGGGCGCAGGGGAAAGATCCCGCACCACCGGCAGGGCGTTGTACACGGACCAGAACCTGGGCCAGAGCAGGGCCAGGCCGCCGGGGTTGTCGATGGCGATGCCCGGCCGCAGGAAGGACAAGAGGGCCAGGGCCAGGGTGGTGTGCGCGTCCGGGCTGGTCCACACGCCCTCCCAGGTGAGCGGCGCGCCGGACAGCACGGTCAGCGCGTCGTCCTCGGCCTCGAAGCCGACGCCCAGGCGCTCCAGCAGGTCCACGGCGCTCAGGCGCGCGGTGGGGTCCAGCGGCAGCAGCACACGGCCACTGCCGGCCTTTACGGCCAGGGTGAGGGCCAGGGGCATGTAGTCGGCGACAAGGCCCATGCTCAGGGTCTGGGCCGGGGCCAGGGCCGCCTGGCGGGCCAGGACCGCGCCGGACTCGCTGACCACATTGATGCCGAGCGCCGCGAAGTCCTCGCGCACGGGCGCGGGCAGGGCCAGGTCTCCGGCCAGGCGCGCCACGCCGCCAGCCAGGCTGGGCAGGGCCAGCAGGTAGGCCGAGAGCGCGGGGTCCAGCGGCAGGACAGGCGTAGCCGGGATCTTCGGCCTGGCAACCGGGATGACGTATTCGTCGCCCTGGCGGCGCGCGGGCACCTGGCACAGGGCCAGGGTCGCCACGGCCTCGTCCAGGGCCAGGGCCTGGGCCGCTGCGGCTACGGGCTCGCTGGAGAGCACCAGGCGCAGGCCCTCGGGATAGCTCCAGGCAACCAGGGCCAGGGCCTGGGCAAAGAGCGGCGGGGTCTCGGGCAAAAGCTCCAGGCGCGAGGCCATGCGGCCGCCGGACTCCAGGCGCGCGGGCAGCCCGCGCGAGCGCGGGTTCATGGGCGCCAGGCGCGCGCCCAGGTGCGGCAGCAGCGCGTCCAGGTGCCGCAAATCCAGGAACTTGAGGTTCGGCCCGCCCGCGAACTTGGAGCGCCCGGCCTCGCGCAGGGCGAGCGCCAGCAGGGCAAACAGGGTGAAGGCCTCCTCCCCGGCAAAGACGAGCACGTCCTCGAAGCGCAGGGGGGACTCTTCGGGCTTGCCCTGGGTGGCGGAATTGGTGAGCTCGTCCGCGGTCCAGGCGAGGTGCGCCCCGGCCTGGTTCAGGGCCTTGACCAGTTCCACCAGGGGGTCGTTCAGGACCACGCCGGTGAGGCGCATGGGCGCACCAACGGCCGCGGCCAGCACGGCCAGCATGCGTGTGCGCGCAAGGGAGCGCGGGCCGAGGATGTCGATGTCCGCAGCCTCGGAGCGCGGGATCAGGGCAAAGGGCTTGTCCTGGGCGCGGCGGCTGTCCTGGGGCTCCAGGCCGAAGGCGTTGAGCACGGGCAGGAGCTGGCGCGCCAGGCGCAGGTCCAGGCCCTGCTTGCGGGCCGCGGCCTCAAAGCCGATGCGCAGCTGCTTCTCCAGGTCGCGCTCCAGGACTTGCCGTCCCTTGGCCATGCCCTGGACGATGCGGCAGCGGCGGGCCACCATGGACAGGAGCTTGGCGTCCAGGTCGAGGAGGTCCTCCAGGGGCGAGAGTCTGGACCTGGACGCAGCGGTACGGTCGAATTTCACGGGTCTGTCGGTCATGGAATCCCATTTTCGGAGTGTTGTAAAAGACGTTCCTTAGCCGGAAATCACGCGGCGGGCAAGTGCGGGTGCCGGATGGTCCGGACCGGACGCAGGCCGACGCGGCATGGCCGCCACCTCCGGGTTTGGCCTGTTTGTCCGGCCCCGGCATGGTCCGCAGCCTGCGGTGCCGGGAGAACGACGACTCCGGTTCCAACTCCGTGGCCCAGGAGGTCCAGGGCGGCGTGTTCCGGAGCTTCCGGAACCCCGAGACCGGCCAGCTCTACGCGAAGTGGGCAGTAGCGCGGGGCGCACAATCTCTTGAATTTCTGGTTGGTTGGCTCGCAGCAACCTCTGTTGTCGGCGCCGGGTTTTTCCACAGATTGTTCAAACAGCTCACGGCCGCAGGGTTCCGTGGCCTCCCGCCCGCCAATGTCCCCCGGCCTGCTCAATATTTCCTTGCCCCGGACTGGGCCGTTAGGCTAGGGTTAAGGTAACTGGAACCTTTAAGGATGCAGGGGCATGAACGCCATGAGCCGCAGCGCTGGGAATCTTGCTTTGCCGTCCTGCCCCAGGCGGCGACGGGCCAGCGCCCTGCTGGCCCTGCTGCTCCTGCTTCTGGCAGTCCTTGGCCCGGCTGTCCTTGAGGCCGGGCAGGGCGCCGAGCCCGCAGCAAAGCCCAGGTCCATCACCGTGGTCCTGGACGACAACTACCCGCCGTACATCTTCCGCAACGACGAGGGCCAGCTCCAGGGCCTGCTGGTGGACCAGTGGCAGGCCTGGGAAGAGGCCACGGGCGTGCGCGTGACCCTGCAGGCCATGGACTGGGAGCGCGCCCAGAAGTTCATGCAGGACGGCCAGGCCGACGTCATTGACACCATTTTTTTGAACGCAGAGCGGGCCCGGATCTACGACTTTACCCGGCCCTACGCCCAGCTCGACGTTCCGGTGTTCTTCCACAAGTCCCTGGGGGGCATCAGCGACGTCCAGTCCCTGCGCGGCTTCACCATCGGCGTGAAGGCCGGGGATGCGGTCATCGACGTCCTCAAGCGCTACGGCATCCACTCCACCCGGGAGTACGAGAGCTACAAGGACATCATCGACGCGGCCAGGAACAACGACATCCGCGTGTTTTCCATCGATGCGCCGCCAGCCTTGTACTACCTGTACAAGCTGAACCTGGACACCGAGTTCCGGCAGGGCTTCGTGCTCTATACCGGCGAGTTCCACCGGGCCGTGAATAAGGGCGACAGCGCGCTTTTGGAGCTCGTGGAGACCGGCTTTGCGGCCATCCCGGCCCGGCAGCAGACGGCCATCGAGGAAAAGTGGCTGGGCGCGCCCATCGCCAGCAGGCCGGGCCTGCGCATGGCGCTGTATGTCCTGGCGGGCATCGCGGCCCTGGCCGTGGTCCTGGCCTTTTTCAACTTCACCCTGCGCCGCAGGGTGCGCGCCAAGACCGCGGAACTCAGCGTCACGCTGGGCGATCTGCGCACCAGCGAGGAGCGCTTCCGCACCATCTTCAACTCCGTGAGCGACCTCATCTTCATCCACACCTGGCCCGATGGCCGCATCGTGGACGTGAACCAGCGCACCTGCGAGGTCTTCGGCTACACGCGCGAGGAGATGCTGAACCTCCCGGTGGAGGGCATCAGCTTCGGGGCTGCGCCCTATGACCAGGCCCACGCCATGGAGCTCATGCGCAAGGCCTTTGAGGGCACGCCCCAGGTGGCCGAGTGGCTGACCAAGCGCCGGGACGGCAGCCTGTTCTGGGTCGAGGTGTCCATCCGCCGGGCCCTGGTGCTGGGGCAGGAGCACCTCCTCGTCTCCCGCCGGGACATCAGCGACCGCAAAGAGGCCGAGCAGGCCCTGTTCGAGAGCCGGGAGCGCCTGCAGCTGGCGCTCGACGCGGCCAACGACGGGCTCTGGGACTGGCGGCTGGATACCGGCGAGGCCTACTTCAGCCCACGCTACTACACCATGCTTGGCTATGAGCCCGGCGAGTTCCCGGCCACCTTTGAAAATTTTACCAAGCTGGTGCACCCGGACGACCTTCCGGCAATCACCCACACCGTGGAGACCGGCCTGCTTGATACCGAGACCAACGCCCTTGAGATCCGCATGCGCACCAGGGCCGGGGGCTGGAAATGGATACTCACCCGCAGCCGGGTGGTGGACCGCGACGAAAACGGCGCGGCGACCAGGCTGGCCGGAACGCACACGGACATCAGCGCGCGCAAGGCGGCCGAGGAGGCCCTGCTGGCGAGCCAGCGGCGCTTCTCCGAACTCATCCGCTACTCCTCGGACTCCATCACCATCCTGGACAAGGATGGGACCCAGATTTTTGTCAGCGACGCCGTGGAACGGATGCTTGGCTACAAGCCTTCCGAGCTGGTGAACATCCCGGTCATCAAGGCGTTGCTCCACCCGGACGACCAGGAGGGGGTGGCGGCCGCGCTCGCCGCCATCATCAGGAACGGGACAGGCGGGGCGCAGTACAGGCACCGGCACAAGAACGGTTCCTGGGTCTATCTCGAGGCCTGGGGGACAAACCAGCTGGACAACCCGGACATCCGCGGGATTGTGGTCAATGTCCGCGACATCACCGAACGCAAGGCGGCCGAGGCGGCCCTGGCGCAGAAGGACGCCCTGCTTGCGGCCATGCTGCGCAACCTGCCCTTTGACTTCTGGGCGCGGGACACGGACCAGCGCATCATCA
>JANXYI010000034.1 GCA_025350085.1 Deltaproteobacteria bacterium | reverse complement strand
CGCAGGATGACCCCGTCGCGCATGGGCACGTCCACGTCGGCCTGGAACACCGGGGCCTGTGCCGCGTCCCCGCGCCTGTTCATGCTTGCGTCCATGGGCCCTTCTACGCGCACTTTCGCGCGCCCGTCTATGTGCTCGCCTGCGCGGGCCTGTGCGCCGGCCAGGGCCGGGCCGAGCAGCAGGATCAGGCCGCAGACAAGGCCCCAGAAGGGCAAGTGCAGGGGCGCAGGGCAAGGGGGCGTGCGGCGCGTCACCAGGGACCTCCGCGTGCGGCGCTAGGTGTCGGCTTCCAGCTGCGCCCCGGTCTTGCCGAAGCGCCGCTGGCGGCCCTGGTAGTCGGCCAGGGCGCGCTCCAGTTCCTCGGGTCCGAAGTCCGGCCAGAGGGTCTCGGTGAAGTAGAACTCGGAGTAGGCGGCCTGGAAGAGCAGGTAGTTGGACAGCCGGAGCTCCCCGCTGGTGCGGATGATCAGGTCCGGGTCGGGCTGGCCTGCGGTGTACAGTTCCGCGGCAAAAGCCTCTTCGCTGAGGGCCTGGCCTTGGATGCCCTTGGCCGAGAGGGCGCGGGCCGCGCGCAGGATCTCCTCCCGGCCGGAATAGTTCAGCGCCAGGTTGAGGGTCATGGTCGTGCACCCGGCGGTCTTCTGGATGACGCGCAAAAGCGCCTGCCGGGCGACGAAGGGCAAATCGTCCATCTCCCCAAAGACCTTGAGGCGGATGTCCTGGTCCAGCAGGTTTTTGAGTTCCCCGTTCAGGTAGTCCACCAGCAGGTCGAAGATCAGGGCCACCTCGTCCCTCGGCCGGGACCAGTTCTCGCGGGAGAAGGTGTACAGCGTGAGGTGCGCGACGCCGAGCTCGCGGCAGCGGGTGACCACGGCCTTGGCCGTGCGGGTGCCTGCGCGGTGGCCCTCGTTTCTTTGCAGGCCCCGGCTGGTGGCCCAGCGGCCGTTGCCGTCCATGATGATGGCGACGTGTTGCGGCACGCCGCCAACTGCCACAGGCGTTGCGTCAGACGTCTCGTTCATTTGCCCTACAGTTCCAGGATGTCCTTTTCCTTGGCCGCGAAGATCTCGTCGCACTTCTTGATGGTCTCGTCGGTGAGCTTCTGCACGTCCTCGGTGAGCCTGCGCTGCTCGTCCTCGGTGATGTCCTTGTCCTTGTGGAGCTTTTTGAGCAGCTCGTTCAGGTCGCGGCGGACGTTGCGCACGGCCACCTTGGCCTCTTCGGTGAACTTCTTGGCCACCTTGACCAAGTCCTTGCGGCGCTCCTCGGTGAGCGGCGGGATGCTGATGCGGATCATCTTGCCGTCGTTGACGGGGTTGAGCCCCAGGTCGGACTTCAGGATGGCTTTCTCCACCGCGCCAAAGGCGGCCTTGTCCCAGGGCTGGATGGTGATGGTGCGGGCGTCGGGCACGGAGAGCGAGGCGATCTGGCTGATCGCGGTGGGCGTACCGTAGTAGTCGGCCATGATGGGCTCGATGAGCGACACCGAGGCGCGGCCCGTGCGCAGCCGCGCAAATTCCTTGGCCAGGCTGGAAAGGGCCCCGGCCATGCGCTTTTTCCCGTCTTCGATCACAGCGTGCATATCAGCTCCCTCCCTCGACGATGGTTCCGACTGTTTCGCCCCGGATGACCCGGCGGATGTTGCCCTGCTCGAACAGGTTGAAGACGATGATGGGCAGGCGGTTGTCGCGCGCCAGCGAGATGGCCGTGGCGTCCATGACGCCCAGGCGCTTCTCCAGCGCCTCCATGTAGGTCACGGAGTCGTAGCGCACCGCGTCCGCATGTTTGCGGGGGTCCTTGTCGTACACGCCGTCCACCTTGGTGGCCTTCAGGATGGCCTCGCACTTGAGCTCCATGGCGCGCAGCGCGGCGGCGGTGTCCGTGGTGAAGTAGGGGTTGCCCGTGCCCGCGGCGCAGATGACCACCCGGCCCTTTTCCAGGTGCCGCACGGCCCGGCGGCGGATGTACGGCTCGGCCACCTCGGTCATGGCGATGGCGGTCATGACCCGGGTGTCGCAGCCGAGCTTTTCCAGCGCGTCCTGCACGGCGAGCGCGTTCATCACCGTGGCCAGCATGCCCATGTAGTCGGCCTGGGCGCGGTCCATGCCCTGCTCGCTGGCGGCCATGCCCCGGAAGATGTTGCCCCCGCCGATGACCAGCGCCACCTGCACGCCCAGGCTTGCTATGTCCGCGATCTCGCCGCAGAAGATGCCGCTGGCCTTGGGCTCGATGCCGAACCGCTGCTCCCCGGCCAGGGCCTCGCCGCTGAGCTTGAGCAGTACCCGTGAGTAGCGCAGCCTGTCCATTCTCTCTCCTGGCGTTGGCGGTTGTGTGTCCCGGCCCCTTCTGTTCCGGCCGTGGGGCCCAGCAAAAGAAACGGGCCTTGCGGCCCGTTTTGTTTTCCTATTCCCCGGCTGCTTCGGCCTCGGCGTCTTCGCCCAGGACCATGCGCGTGAAGCGCCCGATCTGCATGTTCTCGCCGAGCACGGCGATGAGTTCGTTCAAGAGATCCTGGATCTTCTTCTTGTCGTCCTTGATGAAGGGCTGCTCAAGCAGGCAGACCTCGGAGTAGTATTTCTTCAGGCGGCCGTCCACGATCTTCTCGGCAATGGCCTCGGGCTTGCCTTCGGCCATGGCCTGGTGCTTGAAGATTTCGCGCTCCTTGGCCAAGAGGTCCGCGGGCACCTGGTCGGGCGTCACGCACAGCGGGCTGGCCGCGGCGATCTGCATGGCCAGATCCTTGGCGAATTCCTTGAACTTGTCGCTCTTGGCCACGAAGTCGGTCTCGCATTTGAGTTCGACCATGACGCCGATCTTGCCGTTGTTGTGGATGTAGGAGCCGATGATGCCCTGGCTGGTGGCGCGGCCGGCCTTCTTGGCGGCCTTGGACAGGCCCTTCTCGCGCAGGTAGGCGATGGCCTTTTCCTCGACGCCGCCGCACTCCACAAGGGCCTTCTTGCAATCCATCATGCCCACGCCGGTCTTCTCGCGCAGGATCTTCACCGCATTGGCGCTGATCTCAGCCATGATCTACTCCTCTTCGGCGGCGGCTTTCTCGGCGGCCGCGTCGATTTCGGTGTCCTTGGGCGCGTTCTTGGCGCCGCCAGGGGCGTTGTCCTTCAGGGCCGCGGCGCCCTCGATGCAGGCGTCGGCGATGTGCGTGGCAAAGAGCTTGATGGCGCGGATGGCGTCATCGTTGCCCGGGATGACGAAGTCGATCAGGTCCGGGTCGCAGTTGGTGTCCACCACGGCCACCACCGGGATGCCGAGCTTGCGGCATTCCTTGACCGCGATGTGCTCGCGGTTGGGGTCGATGATGAAGGCGGCCTTGGGGGCCTCGGTCATGTCCTTGATGCCGCCCAGCGCGTCGTTCAGCTTGACCACTTCGCGGCCCATCTGCACGATTTCCTTCTTGGGGAACTTGTTGATGGTGCCGTCGGCGAACATGGCTTCCAGGGTCTTCAGGCGGTCGATGCTCTTCTTGATGGTCTGGAAGTTGGTCAGGGTGCCGCCCATCCAGCGCTGGGTCACGGCGTGCATGCCGCAGCGCTCCACCTCGGCCTTGATGGCCTCCTGGGCCTGGCGTTTGGTGCCGATGAACAGGATCTTGCCGCCGGAAGCGACGCTCTCGACGATGAAGTCGTGCGCCTTCTGGAACAGCTTCACGGTCTGCTGCAGGTCGATGATGTGGATTCCGTTGCGCGCGCCGAAAATAAAAGTGCGCATCTTGGGATTCCAGCGACGGGTCTGGTGCCCGAAGTGGACGCCGGTCTCCAGCATCTGCTTCATTGTAACGTAAGCCATTGATCCTCCTGGGTTTTTCCTCCGCCCTGGCGCTTGGCCATTCCCCGGAACATCCGGGGCACCCAGTATGTGGCCAGGGCGTGTGATTTGTGAAACGTGTGCTTTTACGCCGGGCGCGCACGCTTGGCAAGGGGAAAGATGGACCTGCCCCCAATGCTGCGGGGCCGGAGAGCTACTGCATGGCCGAGGGGTCCACCGGGCCTTCGCTGGCCACCGGGTTGAGCAGGAAGCCCACGCGGTCGATCTCGATGCTGACCTCGTCGCCGGGCAATAGCGGGCCGATGCCCGCCGGGGTGCCGGTCAGGATCACGTCGCCGGGGTAGAGGGTCATGATGCGGGAGATGAAGCTTACGAGCAGGTGCGGCGGGAAGATCATCTCCGCGGTGGAGCCCTCCTGGCGCACGGTGCCGTTGACCACGGCGCGCAGGCCCAAATCGTGGACGTCGCCCGGGTCGGTCTCGATCCACGGCCCCACGGGGCAGAAGGTGTCGAAGCCCTTGGCGCGCGTCCACTGGCCGTCCTTCTGCTGCAGGTCGCGGGCCGTGACGTCGTTGGCGCAGGTGTAGCCGAAGACGTGCCGTCCGGCGTCGGCCTCGGCCACAAAGTGCGCGGCCCGGCCGATGACCATGGCCAGCTCGGCCTCGTAGTCCACGCGCTCGGATGCCGCCGGCAGCACGATGGCGTCGCCCGCGCCGATGACCGAGGAGGGCGGCTTGAGGAACAGGATGGGCTCCGGGGGGGCGCTTAGGCCCAGCTCCCGGGCGTGGTCATGGTAGTTCAGGCCCACGCAGACGATCTTGCTCGGCCGCACCAGGGGCAGGAGCTCCAGCTCGGCCAGGGCGATCTCCTCGGGCATGCCCGGCTCGCGGTTGAGCGGCCGTACGCTCTCCGGGCTGGTGATGGCGGCGTAGAAGGCCTGGCCCCTGTGGCGGACGCGGATGATGCGCACGGCCCGGCCTACAGGCCCTTGGCCGTCTTGCGGCGGTCGTAGGCGATGTGGATGATGCCGAGCAGTTCGTCCATGGGGTAGGGCTTGAGCAGGTAGTCCGAGCCACCGTGGGTCATCATCTCGGCGGCGATGTCCACCGAGGCGTGGCCGGTCAGGATGATGACCTCGATGTCCGGGTCGATGCGCTTGATCTCCGGCAGGGTCTGCTGGCCGCTCATGCCCGGCATCTTCACGTCCAGGAGCACGATGTCGTGGGGCTCATTGCGCAGGATGGTAAGGGCGCTCGCCCCGCTCTCGGCAATGGTCACGGTCATGCCGTGGGAGGTTAAGAGCTTGCCCAGGGTGTTGCGGAAGCGCTCCTCGTCATCCACCACGAGCACCTTGATGTCCTCGGCCATGTCCGCTCCTTGCTCTTGTTTGCGGTCCAGAAAATGATGCCTCCGGGGTTCATGCCAGAACAGAAGGCTTTCGTCGAGGGGGAGGCCCCATTGCAGGCCTCGGCACCAGGAACCCCTCACCCCTTAGGGGGCGCCCAGCCGGGCCACGGCCTCCTCAAGATGCTCAAGCCAGATCCCGGCCAGGGCCTCGTGCTCGCCCGCGCCCTTGACGTGGGAGATGCAGCTGAAGCCCGCAGTGGCGAGCCCAGCCTGCCAGGAGTTCGTGCCCTCTCCGGCCATGTCGCCCGCCATGTCGCGGAGCGCGTGGACCCCGCGGGCAAAGAGCAGCGGCATGAGGTGCACCCGCCGGGTGCTGAGCGCCCGCAGCTCGTCGACCTTGGCCGCAAGGCCCGGCTCGGACTCCAGCGCACCGATGAGCACCAGCGGGTCCAGCGCGCGCAACTCGTCGGCCAGGTCCTGGTACACGCCGTTGGCGCGGCCGCGCGTGCCGTGGCCCATGAGCAGCACGGCCTCGTTTGGCGCGCGCTCCGGGGGCAGAACGGTCAGGATGGTCAGGGCCACGCGGCGGATGTCCGCGCGGTTGCCCAGCAGCGGGCGGCCGAGTTCGATGCGCTCAAAGCCGCCGCTGCGCCCCGGCCCGGCGCGCATGGCCTCGACCAGGCGCTCCAGGCTCTGGTACTCGGCGCCCGGGATGACGTGCAGGGACTGCACGGCCAGGCGGCGTACGCCGTCGCGCGCGAGCCCCTTGAGGATGTCCTCGGGCGAGCGGCCGTGGCGGCTTAGGGGCCCCTTGTGGCGGCGCACCGTGCCCGAGGTCAGGGCCGTCTCCACGCGAAAGCCCGGATACAGCTCGCAGGTGCGCTGGCGCATGCGCTCCAGGGCGCCTGAGGCGTCGGGCAGGCGCGAGCCAAAGGCGGCGAGCAGGATGGCGGTGTCGGTGCTGTGTGGGGTCTGCATGGTCGTGTCAGTGCGCTTCAGCCCAGGTAAGGCCCAGGCCCAGGTCGGCCTTGAGGGGCACGCGCAGGCGCACCACGTCCTGCATGAGGCTGCGCAAGATTTCGGCGGCCTCGCTGGCCGTGGCCTCCGGGGCCTCCAGCAGCAGTTCGTCGTGGACCTGGAGCAGCATGCGCGTGCGCAGGCCCGAATCCTTCAGACTGCGATGCAGCTTCACCATGGCCCGGCGCATGAGATCGGCTGCCGTGCCCTGGACCACGGTATTGACAGCCACCCGCAGGCCCTGGGCCTGGAGCTGCTTGTTGGGGCTCTCCAGGTCGGGGATGGGGCGGAAGCGGCCCCAGGCCGTGCGCACGAGGCCCTCCTTCAGGGCCTGCTCCTTGGTGCCCTCGATCCACCCGGCCACCTGGGGCATGCGCTCGAAGTAGCGCTCGATGAAGGCCTTGGCCTCCTTCTGGCTGATGCCCAGCTGGGCCGCCAGGGCGTAGGCCCCCTGGCCGTAGAGGAGGCCGAAGTTCACGGTCTTGGCCGCGCTGCGCTGCTCGGGGGTCACCTCGTCCATGGGCACGGCCATCACCTCGGAGGCCGTGCGGCGGTGGATGTCCTCGCCCCGTTCGAAGGCCCCCAGCAGCACCGGATCCTGGGCGAGAGCCGCCACGACCCGCAGCTCGATCTGGCTGTAGTCCGCGTCCAGGAGCAGCCAGCCTTCCTCGGGCACGAAGGCGCCGCGGATGGCCCGGCCCTCCTCCGTGCGCACGGGGATGTTCTGCAGATTGGGATCGCTGGAGGCCAGCCTGCCCGAGGCCACGGCCGCCTGATGCAGCTTGGTGTGCAC
>JANXYI010000012.1 GCA_025350085.1 Deltaproteobacteria bacterium | reverse complement strand
TGGCCCGGCGCAAGAGGTCGGCCCCGCCCAGGGTGTAGCGGCCGATGACCCGGGCCGTGCTCATGACCTGTTCCTGGTACACGATGACCCCGTACGTGGGCTTCAGCGTCTCCTCGAGCGAGGGGTGCGGGTAGCTGACCTTGATCTGGCCGTGCTTGCGCTTGATGAACTCGTCGACCATGCCCGAGCCGAGCGGGCCGGGCCGGTACAGCGCGAGCATGGCGATGATGTCCTCGAAGCAGGAGGGCTTGAGCATGCGCAGGTACTTGCGCATGCCGCTTGATTCCACCTGGAAGATGCCGTCGGTGTCGCCGGAGCAGAAGATCTCATACGTCTTGGGGTCGGTCAGGCCCAGGCGGTCCAGGTCCGGGGCTTCTTTGCCCTGGCCGCGGATGATTGCAAGCGTGTCCTCGACCACGGTCATGGTGCGCAGGCCCAGAAAGTCGAACTTGATGAGCCCGACCTTCTCGACCAGCTTCATGTCGTACTGGGTGACGATTTCGCCCTCTTTCCCCCTGTACAGCGGCAGGTATTCCAGCATGGGCCGGTCGGAGATGACGATGCCTGCGGCGTGGGTCGAGGCGTGGCGCGACAGGCCCTCCAGGCGCTTGGAGATGTCGATGAGCTTCTCCACCTGGGGGTTGCCCACGACCATGGCCATGAGCTCGGGCTCCTTTTCCAGCGCCTTGTCCAGCGTCATTTTGAGCTCTTCAGGGATGAGCTTGGCGATGCGGTCGGTCTCGGCAAAGCTCATGCCCAGGGCCCGGCCCACGTCGCGCACCGCGGCCTTGGCCTTGAGGGTGCCGAAGGTGGTGATCTGGGCCACGCGGTCGGAGCCGTACTTGGCGGCCACGTAGCGCACCACGTCGAGCCTGCGGCGTTCGCAGAAGTCCACGTCGATATCCGGCAGGCTCACGCGCTCGGTGTTCAGGAAGCGCTCGAAGAGCAGGTTGTAGGGGATGGGGTCGAGGTTGGTGATCTTGAGCGCCCAGGCCACCAGCGAGCCCGCGGCCGAGCCGCGGCCCGGACCCACCGGGATGCCTTGCCCCTTGGCCCAGTTGATGAAGTCCTGCACGATGAGGAAATAGGCCGGGAAGCCCATGCCCTTGATGACCCCGAGCTCGTACTCCAGGCGCTCCCAGTAGGCCGGCTCGTCCACCTCGTAGGTGCTGTCGGCCAGGCGCTTGGTCAGCCCCTCGCGCGCCAGGCGGTCGAACTCCTCGTCGATGCCCACGCCCTCCGGCAGGTCGTAGACCGGGAAGTGCGACTGGCCGAGTTCGAGTTCCACGTTGCAGGCTTCGGCGATCTTGACCGTGTTGCTGAGGGCTTCGGGACAATGGGCAAAGGCGGCCTCCATCTCCTCCATGGTCTTGAAGTAGAGCTCGGTTGTGCCCATGCGCATGCGGTCGCGGTCGAGCACCGTGCGCTGGGTGCCGATGCACAGCAAAATATCGTGGGCCTCGGCGTCGTCTTTCGTCAGGTAGTGGCAGTCGTTGGTGGCGACGAGCGGCAGGCCGGTCTCCTTGGCCACCTGCAAAAGCATCTCGTTGGCCCGGGTCTGGTCAGGGATGCCGTTCTCCTGCATCTCCAGGTAGAAGCGGCCCGGGAAGATGGCCGCGTACTCGCGCGCCACGCGGATGCCTGAGTCCAGGCCCTGGCCCAGCAGCGTGCGGTTGACCTCGCCCGCCAGGCAGGCCGAGAGCGCGATGAGGCCCTCGGAGTAGAGGGCCAGGATCTCCTTGTCCACCCGGGGCTTGTAGTGGAAGCCCTCCAGATAGCCTGCGGTGACGAGCCGGATGAGGTTCTGGTAGCCCTGCCTGTTCTGGGCCAGGAGCACCAGGTGGAAGGCCGCGGTGCGCGAGCTGGTGGCCTTCTTGTCGCCGCGCGCGCCCGGGGCCACGTAGACCTCGCAGCCGATGATGGGCTTGATGCCGGTGTCGATGGCCTTCTGGCGGAAGATGAGCGCCCCGTGCATGTTGCCGTGGTCGGTGAGCGCCACGGCGGGCATGCCCAGATCCTTGGCCCGGGAGCAGAGATCCTTGACGCGGATGGCGCCGTCGAGCAGGCTGTATTCGCTGTGGCAGTGCAGGTGCACGAAGTCCGGCATGGTTGGCATCCCCTTTGCGCGTGGTGGCGGATTCCTGTATAGCCCAAGTCCGCAGGCTTGGAAACGGCGGATTCGCGCAAAAAAGTTACGATATTCCAGCATGCTGTGCTGTGAACATTCCGGCAACCCTTGCCATTGCTGGCGTTGCGCGGCATACTCGACGGACACTATGGCACCGCTCTCTCCCCGACTCGAACGCAAGCTGCGCCGCCTGGGCGCCGTGCTGCCCGTGCTGGCTGGCGCGCTGGTGGTCACGGGCGTGCTCGGCCTGGCGGCCTGGCTGGCCTGGCCCCATCTGCCCAAGGCCTTTGTGGACTTCGTGGCCGGGCTGGCCTCGGAGGACTTCGAGGGCCGCAAGATGGCGCTCAAGGCCTGGTTCGACGCCTGGGGCGCGGTGGCGGTGTGGGTCTTTCTGGGCGTGCAGTTCCTGCAGGTGGTGGTGGCGCCCATTCCGGGCCAGCTGGTGGGCATGGTCGGCGGGTTCGTGTTCGGCTTCTGGCGCGGGCTCATGCTCAACGTCGTGGGCAATGCCATCGGCTCGCTTGCGGCCATGCTCCTGACCCGGTTCTTCGGGGAAAAGGTCATGCGGCCCTTTGTGCCCGCATGCATCCAGGAAAAGTTCGACGCCACCATGCACCGGGGCGGCCTGGGCAATTTCTTCATGCTCTTCCTTTTGCCCGGCACGCCCAAGGACGCCATCTGCTTCATGGCGGGCCTGACGCGCTTCCCGCTCTGGAAGCTCCTGCTGGTGAACACCCTCGGGCGGCTGCCCGGGCTCGCGGTGCTGACCTTCACCGGCGCGGCCCTGGAGGCCAACCTGCTCGCCGTGGAGATCGTCTTCGGCGCCGGGCTCGCGTTGGCTGTCCTGGCCTGGCTCTTCGACGAGGAGATCAAGGAGCGGCTTTCGCTGCTCATCGGCTAGCGCGCCCCTGGCCAGTTGCGTTCCCGCACGGCCCTGGTGTACCTTTCCCCCACACGGCCCGCCGGATGGCGGCGCGGCCTCCCCAGGCACAAGGAGTCCATGCATGCGCAAAACTGTTCTCGCGATTCTCGCCATCTTCGCACTCGGGGCGCTGCTGACTGGCTGCTACGGCGCGCACAACTCCGGCAGCCCGGAGACCCCGCACTACGAGCAGGGCCTGGTGGACAAGGCCGCCCTGGTGGTGCGCGGCATGCGCCAGGACCCGGCGTTCAAGCACATCGAGGTCTACCTGAAGAACGCCAAGGGCGTGCTCGTGCTGCCGAGCGTCATCAAGGCCGGGTTCATCTACGGCGGCCAGGGCGGCAACGGCGTGCTGCTCGCACGCGCAGCCGACGGCTCCTGGAGCGCCCCGGCCTTCTACACCCTGGGCGGCGGCAGCATCGGCCTGCAGATCGGCGTGCAGGAGGCGGCCATCGTGCTTGTGTTCATGAACGACAAGGCGCTGCGCTCGGCCATCGACACCGGCCTGACCCTGGGCGCGGACGCCACGGCCGCGGCGGGCAATGCGGGCATCACCGGCGAGGTCGGCTCCACCCATGTGTTCAAGGATGTCTACTATTTCGCCGATGTCGGCGGCCTGTTCGCGGGCCTGTCGCTGGAGGGCGGGGTGATCCACGTGCGCGAGGGCCTGAACAAGACCTATTACGGCAAGGAGTTCACCCCCCGGGAGATCGTGCTGGAGCGCAAGGTGGAAGCCAACGGCGCGGCCCTGCTCAAGGACGCGCTCACGGTTCCGGCCAAGGGCAAGTAGTTGAGGCCGCGGCAGCAGGGGCCGGGGGCGTTGTCCTCCACTCGGGGGGGCTTATGTCCTGCGGCCCTGCTGTCCGCGGTCCTGTTTGTGTTCCTGCTGGTGTCCCTGCTGGGAGGGTGCGCGCAGCCGCCCAGGCCCCAGGCCCAGGCCTGCCTGCCCGTGGGCGTGGCCCTGCCGACGGAAGTTGAGCCGCGCGACCTGCGCGACCTGCCCCAGAACCTCACCGCGCTGCTGCCGCTGGCCAGCCTGGACCAGCCGCTCATCAGCCCCGAGGCCCAGGCCGTGTTCCTCGCGCGCTTCCGGGCCGCCCACTTCGGCCCCTGGGGCCAGGCCAATGCCACCTACAGCCGCGCTGCGGCGCTCTGGGGCCTGGACAAGCTGGGCAACGGCCGCCATTTCGGAGAGAACCTGCGCCCCCTGGGGACGGGTTTCCGGGCCGAGATGGAGGCCCAGGCCCAGGCCGCGGCCTATCCCTCCCTGGCGCGTCCGGCCATTGCCACGGCCAACACCTCTTTGCGTGTGCTGCCCACCAGCCGGCCCGGCTTCCTCAAGCCCACCCGGCCCGGCGAGGGCTTCCCCTTTGACTACTGGCAGAACTCCGGGGTATGGGCCGGCACACCGCTCATTGTCACGCACCTCTCGGCCGACCGCGCCTGGGCCCTGGTGGAGACGCGCTTTGCCGGGGGCTGGGTGCGCGTGGCCGACCTGGCCTATGTGGACGAGGCCTTCCTGGCCCGCTGGACCAGCCTGCCGCTCCTGGCCGTGACCCGCGAACACACGCCCGTGACCGCCTTGAGTGACGGGCAGGAGGCCTTCCTCTTTTTCGGCCGCATCGGCACTGTGCTGCCGCTTTTGGCCGAGGACGAGGCCGGGTACACGGCGCTGGCCCCGGCGCGCGGGGCAGGGGGCCTGGCCGAGTCCGTTGTGGTGCGCATCGCCAAGGCCGACGCGGTCCCCATGCCGCTGGCTGCCACGCCGCGCAACCTGGCCCGCCTGGCCGACCAGATGCTGGGCCAGCCCTACGGCTGGGGCGGATATCTGGACAACCGCGACTGCTCGGCGCTGATGCTCGACCTTTTTGCGCCCTTGGGCATCTTCCTGCCGCGCAACTCCAGCCAGCAGGCCAGGGCCGGGGAATTCCTGAGCCTCAAGGGGCTCACCGGCTCCGAGAAGGAGGCGCTCGTGCTCAGCCGCGGGGTGCCGCTCTTGACGCTGCTCAGCAAGCCCGGGCACATCATGCTCTATCTGGGCCAGGCCACGGTTGAAGGCCGGGGCCGGGCGCTCATGCTGCACGCCATCTGGGGCCTCAAGACCCTGGACGAAAGCAAGGCGGAGGGCCGCGTGGTCCTCGGTCGCACGGTCGTCACCACCCTGGAGCCGGGCCGCGAGCTGCCGGACGTGGCGCGCGCAGGCACGCTGCTGGAGACCATGTCCGGCCTGACCCTGCTGGCCCCGGGCGGGTGGCCGCCCGCGACGACTGACAGGACCCGCTAGCGCGGGCGGACAAGACCCGCTGACGCGCATTGTCCATAGGTGCAAGGAGCCGCCATGCCCCAGCCCTCGACCACGCCCATGAACTTCGCCTTTGCCGGGCCCGGCCCGGCGCGGCCCAACGGCCGCAGCGTGGCCATCATCGGCGCCGGGCCCTCGGGCCTGGCCGCGGCCGGGTTCCTGGCCTGCCTGGGCTACTCGGTGGACGTCTACGACAAGCTGCCGAGGCCCGGCGGGCTCATGGTCTTCGGCATCCCGGCCGAGCGCATCCCGGCCGAGCGCATCGCCGAGGGCGTGGCCACGCTGACAGAGCACTACGGCGTGCGCTTCCACCCCGGCACCAAGGTCTGCGACCGCAGGCAGGTGGACGACACCGGCGACGAGCTCTCCACGCGCTGCATCGACCTGGACGAGCTGGTGCGCGGGCACGACGCGGTGATGCTCTGCACCGGCTCCTGGAAGCCGCGCAAGCTGAACGTGCCCGGCGAGGACCTGCGCGGCGTGTACACAGGCCTGGCCTTCCTCTTTCCCATCCGCGCGGCCCAGTACGACAAGAGCCGCCTGTCCGAGATCGCTGTGGCGGGCAAAAACGTGGTGGTCGTGGGCGCGGGTTTTTCGGCCATGGACGTGGCTTACGGGGCGCTCGGGCAGGGTGCGGGCCGCGTGAGCCTGGTCTACCGCCGGACCAGACGCGAGGCCCCCTGCGGCAGCCATGAGATCGAGCAGTTCGAGGCCGCGGGCGGACAAACGCTGGAGCTGGTCACGCCCGTGCGCATTCTTGGTGGAACTGGCGGCGAACACGGCCAGGTCACGGGCCTGGAGTGCATCCAGTGCCATTTGGGCGAGCCGGACGAGGATGGCCGCAGATGCGCCGTGCCCGACTCCTGCGCCAAGGTGGTGCTGCCCGCGGACATCGTGGTCACGGCCATCGGCGAGACCGCGGCCCCGCCCTTTGCCGAGCGCCTGGGGCTCGAGTCCGTGCGCAAGAACGAGATCCACTGGCTGCAGATGACGCGGCTCACCGGCGTGTTCGTGGCCGGGGACGCGCTCACAGGCCCGAGCAAGATCGGCAAGGCGGTCTATAGCGGCCTGCGCGCGGCCCAGTCGCTGTCGCGCTGGCTCACGCTCAGGGGCATGAACCGCGAGTTCGAGTACCTTGAGGAGCCGCCCATCCAGCGGGAAGACCTGCGCTAGGGCCTGGGAGAGATCATGTCCCCTGACGAGAATATCGTGTCCGTTGGCGAAAAGATCCTGTTCATCGACTATGCCCGCTGCATCGGCTGCGAGTCCTGTGAGGCCGCCTGCCGCTTCATCCACGGCCAGCCGAGGATCAACATGACGCGCACCAGCGGGGGCATCATGGCCCCGGTCTACTGCCGCCATTGCGAGAACGCCGCCTGCATCAAGGGCTGCACGCGCGGGGCCCTGCAAAAGGCCGAAGACGGCGCCGTGATCCTCAATCCCGTGCTCTGCGCCGGGTGCGAGACCAAGAACTGCATCCTGGCCTGCCCCTTTGGCGGCATCTTCTGCACCGGCCTGGACGACGCCGTGGCCAAGTGCGACCTGTGCCAGGGCCGCCGCAGCGTGGGCATGGCCCCGGCCTGCGCGGAGATGTGCCCCAGCGGGGCCGTGCATCTGGTGACGCGCGGGCAGGCGCTCGAGCTCGCCACGCCGGAGTACGAGGCCGCGCACAAGAAGGTCATGGAGCACATGCGGCCGGTCATCGCGCCGCTCTCGCGGCGCGGCAAGGAGTAGTGCGCGGAGCCCCG
>JANXYI010000011.1 GCA_025350085.1 Deltaproteobacteria bacterium | reverse complement strand
TTGTCCGCGCCGTTGCCTGCGCCTTCCAGGCCGGGTTCGTCCCTGGTGTCCATGACCTCCTGGAAGTCGTCGATGGCGAGGCCCCGGCGGACCATGATGCTGTGGATGAGGTTCGCCCGGAAGGTCACGTATTTCTGGTCGGAAAGCGGATTGAAGCGGATGGGGTTGGGCAGCACTGAGGCCAGGCGCGCGGCCTCAATGGTTGAGAGTGCACTCGCGGGCTTGTGGTAATAATGCCGGGACGCGGCCTCGATGCCGAAGATGCCATCGCCCCACTCGGCCACGTTGACGTAGAGCTCCAGGATGCGGCGCTTGGTCAGCGCGTGCTCCAGCCGCCAGGTCAGGATGGCCTCCTTGAGCTTGCGCGTGAGGCTCTTTTCCGGGGAGAGGAACAGGTTCTTGGTCAGCTGCTGGCTGATGGTGCTGCCGCCGCTGGCAAAGCGCCCGGCCTTGAGGTTCTTCTCAAAGGCCTGTTCCAGGGCCTCGTAGTCGAAGCCCTCGTGCTGGTAGAACTTGTCGTCCTCGCCGATGAGCACGGCCTTCAGGAGCGCGGGGGAGACCTGGGTGATGGGCACCCAGTGCTGGGTGATGCGCTTCTTCTCGCCTTTCTCCGCCCACTGCTGCTCGCGCCACTGCATGAACGCGGTCTTGTCCGGGTTCTTCGTGGCCAGCGCGCCCACGTTGGGGTAGATGAAATAGGCGCCCGCAAAGGCCACGGCCCCGAACAGGGCAATGGCCACGAGCCTCTTGATCAGCTTGCGCACCAGAACTCCTTGGTTGCCATGGCGAAGCCTGGACAATGTAGCCGGAAACCATGCGGGCGTCCATCATCCGCGGGGCAGGGCGGGGGCAGGGAGATGCTCCGCAGGCCAAGGGGCCTTAAGGCCCTCCCAGACGCCGGAGGCTCTGGCATCCGGTCATTGCCGACCCGCAGCCACGCTTTACATAATTGTTGTGCGGGGCTAGGACAGAATCAGCACGACACCACGCGCCTCTCGCATCACTGCGGCGCACCAACAAGACGAACCAGGAGGCCAGCCCGCATGAATACGCCCGTGTTCAACTGCCGCAACGCCGACGACGTGCTTAAAGCCGTCAAGGAATACGACATCAGCTTCGTGCAGTTCTGGTTCGTGGACATCCTGGGCGCGCTGAAAAGCTTCCAGGTGACCCCGCGCGAGCTGGAGGCCGCCTTCGAAGAGGGCATGGGCTTTGACGGCTCGTCCATCCTGGGCTTCTGCCGCATCGACGAGTCGGACATGGTGGCCATGCCCGACCCCACCACCTTCCAGGTGGCGGCCTGGCGGCCTTCCGACCGCCCGGTGGCGCGCATGTTCTGCGACATCCACAACCCGGACGGTACGCCGTACACCGCGGACTCGCGCTACTGCCTGCGCCGGGTGCTCTCCAAGTGCGCGGAGAAGGGCTACACCTACTACTGCGGCCCGGAGCTGGAGTTCTTCCTCTTCGCCAACGACCGCGGCACCGAACTCCTCGACCAGGGCGGCTACTTCGACGCCCCGCCGCTCGACCTCGGCAACAACATCCGGCGCGACATCATCTTCGCCCTGGAGAAGATGGGCATCGCCATCGAATACAGCCACCACGAGGTGGCCCCGAGCCAGCACGAGATCGACATGCGCTACGCCGAGGCCCTGCGCATGGCCGACATCACCATGACCTACCGCGTGGTGGTCAAGGAGACCGCGCGCAAGCACGGGGCCTACGCCACCTTCATGCCCAAGCCCATCTATGGCCAGAACGGCTCGGGCATGCACGTGCACCAGTCCCTGTTCAAGAACGGCAAGAACCTGTTCTTCGACCCGGCCGACAAGTACCATCTGTCCCACGAGGGCAAGAGCTACATCGCGGGCATCCTGAAACACGCGCGCGAGTTTGCCTGCGTCACCAACCAGTGGGTGAACTCCTACAAGCGCCTGGTGCCGGGCTACGAGGCCCCGGTGTACGTGGCCTGGGCCCGGCGCAACCGCTCGGCGCTCGTGCGTGTGCCCATGTACAAGCCCGGCAAGGAGTCGGCCACGCGCATGGAGCTGCGCTGCCCGGACCCGGCGGCCAACCCCTACCTGGCCTTTGCCGTGATGCTGGCCGCGGGCCTCAAGGGCATGGAGCACAACTACCCGCTGCCCGAGCCGGTGGAGGCGGACATCTTCCACATGGACCAGGCGGAGCTTGCCGCCCACGGCATCACCTCCCTGCCCGGCAGCCTGCACGAGGCCGCCGAGGAGATGCACAAGAGCGAGCTGGTGCGCGAGACCCTGGGTGAGCACATCTTCGCCAAGCTCTACGAGAACAAGATCATGGAGTGGGACCGCTACCGCACCCAGGTCACGCAGTACGAGATCGAGCGCTACCTGCCCGTGCTGTAGAGCGAGCCTCCGGCGGGGGGGGGGGGGGGGGGGGGGGGGGGGGGGGGGGGGGGGGGGGGGGGGGGGGG
>JANXYI010000439.1 GCA_025350085.1 Deltaproteobacteria bacterium | reverse complement strand
GCCCGCTTCATCCGGATCGGCCGCATCGCGGAGATGTCGGTTATTGGCATTGTGCTGCTGCTTGCAGCGCTGATCTACGGCCGGACCGTGTCGGAAAACCCGGCGATCGCAACATGGTTTGATCTGCGCGGCGAGACACTGGCTCTGATCATCATCGGGTACGGCTTCGTGGCCTCGGTGCTGCCGGTGTGGCTGCTGCTCTGCCCGCGCGACTACCTGTCCACCTACCTCAAGATCGGCACCATCGTCATGCTGGCCGCAGGCATCCTCTTCGTGCAGCCCACGCTGCTCATGGAGCCCGTGACCAAGTTCATCTCCGGCGGCGGCCCGGTCATCCCCGGCCCGGTGTTCCCGTTCATCTTCATCACCATCGCCTGCGGCGCGCTGTCCGGGTTCCACGCCATCATCGGCACCGGCACCACGCCGAAGATGATCGGCAACGAGCGCGACGTGCTCTTCGTGGGCTACGGCGCCATGCTCGTGGAAGGCTTTGTGGCCATCATGGCGCTGATCGCCGCCTGCGTACTCGTGCCCGCGGACTACTTCGCCATCAACTCCGCCCCGGCCGTGTTCGACAAGCTCGGCATGGCCGTGGTCAACCTGCCCGACCTGGCCGCCCAGGTGCAGGAGAAGATCCAGGGCCGCCCCGGCGGCGCGGTGTCGCTCGCCGTGGGCATGGCCTACATCTTCTCCGCCGTGCCCTTCATGAAGGGCCTCATGGGCTACTGGTACCACTTCGCCATCATGTTCGAGGCCGTGTTCATCCTGACCGCGGTGGACACCGGCACCCGCGTGGGCCGCTTCTTCCTGCAGGAGATGATCGGCGCCTTCATTCCCAAGTTCGACGACAAGCGCTGGTGGCCCGGGGTCATCATCACCAGCGGCCTGTTCACCGCCTCCTGGGGCTACCTGGTCTACACCGGAGACATCTCCACCATCTGGCCGCTGTTCGGCATGAGCAACCAGCTCCTGGCCGCCAGCGGGCTGATCATCGGCACGACCATGCTCATCCGCATGGACAAGGCCCGGTACGCCTGGCTGACCGCGGTGCCGGGCATCGCCATGGCCATCATCACCATGTACGCGGGCTATCTGAACGTTTTCGACAACTACCTGCCCAAGGAGAAGTACCTGCTGGCCGTCATGGGCCTGGTCATCATGGCGCTCATGGTCATCGTCTTTGCGGGCGCGTTCCTGCGCTGGCGCGAACTGCTGGCCATCAAGGGCACCCAGAAGGACGCCTACGGCGAGACCGTGGTCGCCCTGGCCGAGGAATAACCGCTCCGCGGTCTGCTTCGCAGGCTGCTTCGCAGCATTCATTGCCCCCGGATGACCGTCCGGGGGCTTTTTTTCAGCCTGCCGCTGCCCTGCACCTTTGACCGGCGGCGCGCAAACAGGTATCTGACCGGAAAACGGAGGCCACCATGACCAACGCCATTGTCCTTCTGCATGTCCAGCCCGACGCCATCAACGTGGTGGCCCAGAAACTCGTCGAGATCCGGGGCATCAGCGAGGTCCACTCCGTGGGCGGACGCTTCGACCTGGTGGCCATCATCCGCGCCCGGGACAACGACGACCTGGCGACCATAGTGACAGAGAAGATGCTCAAGATCCTGGGCATCACCAGCTCCGAGACCCTCATCTCCTACCGGGTCATCTCCAGCTACGACATGGAGAGCACCTTCTCCCTCGGCGCCGAAGGAGCCAAGTAGCCCGGCCATGCCCTGGTTTGCGCGCAGCCTACGCCGTGTCTATGCCCCGGCCTGCGTCCTGGCCTGTCTGCTCACTCTGGGCGGCTGCGCACTCACGCGCCCCGAGCCGGTCGCGTTGCCCACGCCGGAACTGCGGCGCCAGGCCGGGCAGATGCTGCTCGTGGGCTTCCGCGGCGCGGAACCGGCTCCCGGCACGCCAGACGAACTGCCCATCCTGAAGCAGATCGCGGCGCTGAACCTGGGCGGGGTCATCCTCTTTGACCGCGACGCGGCTCTCTACAGCCCGGAGCGCAACATCGTCAGCCCGGGGCAGCTCACCCGTCTCACCGCGGCGCTGCAGGCCGCGGCAGCCGCAGCGGACTCACCCCCGCTGTTCATCGCCGTGGACCAGGAGGGCGGAAAAGTACAGCGCCTCAGGGCCGCGCGCGGCTTTGCCGAGACCCCCCCGGCCGCCGAGCTGTGTCCAGACGCGTCGCAGTCAGCGACAACAGTGGGCGCAGCCCTGGCCCCGGCCCTGGCCGCTGGCGAACAGGTGGGCGCCACCCTGGCCAGCGTGGGCATCAATCTCGACTTCGCGCCCGTGGCGGACGTGAACGTGAACCCGCAGAACCCGGTCATCGGGGCCCTGGGCCGCAGCTTCTCGGCCAATCCGGCGCATGTGGCCGCCTGCGCCACGGCCTTTGCCTGGGGGCTCAAGGGCCAGGGCGTGCTCACTGCGGCCAAGCACTTTCCCGGCCACGGGTCCAGCACCACGGACAGCCACGAAGGCTTCACCGACGTCACCGAGACCTGGACCGAGGCCGAGCTCATCCCCTTTGGCGAACTGCTGCGCCAGGACCTGGCCGACCTGGTCATGACCGCCCACGTGTTCAACGGCCACCTGGACCCCGAGCATCCGGCCACCTTGTCCCGGCCAACCGTCACCGGGCTCTTGCGGGGCCACCTGGGCTTCCAGGGCGTGGTGGTGACGGACGACCTGCAGATGCGCGCCGTGGCCGCGCACTACGGCTTCAAGGAGGCCATCAGGCTGGCTGTTGCGGCCGGGGCCGACGTCTTGCTCATCGGCAACAACCTGGACTATGACGAGAACATCGCGGCCAAGGCCGTGGACGCGCTCATGGAACTGGTGGCCGGGGGCCGGGTCAGCCCGGCGCGCATAGCCGAGTCCTGCGCGCGCATAGAGAACCTGAAGCGGAAGATCCCGGCGGCCCGGCTCACGCCACCCGCTGGGACGCAGCCCAACATTTCCCAAGGAGCCTCTTCGTGAGCCGAAAGCGCAAAACCACAGCGCCGTTGCCTGGCCACAGCAGGCAGGCCGGACCTGCGCCCGGATTTTGGGACCAGCTCCTGGAACATTTCCTAGGGGATCTGGCGCCCTGGGTGCTGGCCGCCTTTGCCGCTCTGCTTACCGCCGCCGTGTACGCCCGCACCGCGGACTTCGGCTTCGTCAACCTGGACGACGGCTTCTACGTCACCGAAAACGCCCGGGTCCTGGCCGGG
>JANXYI010000366.1 GCA_025350085.1 Deltaproteobacteria bacterium | reverse complement strand
CGGGTGTTCCTCTGGACCTTCCAGGGCCTGGACCGCGCCCGGCACCTGTACGAGAAGCACGGCTTCCGGCTGGCCCAGGAGCGCGAAGGCCAGCAGTGGGGCGAGCGGGTGCTGGAGCAGCGTTTTGTCCTGGACCTGGCCTGAGGGCGCTTTGGCTGATGGCCTGTCCGCACTGGACAGGAGCCAGGCCGTGCTTAGGTAAGTCATTGAGTTTTCTGGTCGCCTGGGCCATTAACGCACCAGGGGCCCGCGTCAACCAAGGAGGACCGCATGGCAATCGCTTCGAGCATGGACCAACTCATCGGCCGCACGCCGCTGGTCAGGCTGAACAAGGTCACCGCGGGCCTCAGCGCCACAGTGGCGGCCAAGCTGGAGTCCATGAACCCCGGCGGCTCGGTCAAGGACCGCATCGCCAGGAGCATGATCGAGGCCGCGCTGGCCCAGGGCCGCATCCAGCCGGGCACGGTCATCGTGGAGCCCACCAGTGGCAACACGGGAATCGGGCTTGCGCTCATCTGCGCCATCAAGGGCCTCCGGCTCGTTGTGACCATGCCCGAGAGCGTGAGCCTGGAGCGCCGCAAGCTCCTGGCCGGGTATGGGGCTGAGCTGGTGCTCACCCCGGCGGCCCAGGGCATGAAGGGCGCCATTGCCCGCGCCGTGGAACTGCTGTCCGAGTATTCCGCCAAGCCGGGCGGGGCCTTCATGCCCATGCAGTTCGAGAACCCGGCCAATCCGCAAGTGCACCGCGAGACCACGGCCGAGGAGATCTGGGCCGACACGGCCGGGGCGGTGGACTGCTTCGTGGCCGGAGTGGGCACGGGCGGCACCATCACCGGCGTGGGCCAGGTGCTGAGGGAGCGCAGGCCCGGGGTGCGCATCGTGGCCGTGGAGCCCACCGACTCGCCGGTGCTCTCCGGCGGCGCGCCCGGTCCGCACAAGATCCAGGGAATCGGTGCGGGCTTTGTGCCCAGGGTGCTCGACACCACGGTCTACGACGAAATCATCCAGGTGCGGGCCGAGGACGCCTTTGCCATGGCTAGGCGCCTCATGCGCGAGGAGGGCATCAGCTGCGGCATCTCGTCCGGGGCCAATGCCTTTGCCGCCCTCGCGGTGGCCGCCCGGCCGGAGATGGCGGGCAAACTCATCGTGTTCGTGGTCTGCGACACGGGCGAGCGCTACCTCTCGACCCCGCTGTTTGCCGAGGCCGAGTAGGGCGTGAGCCCACGCTGGAGGAATCATGATTGACCAGACCCCGATCCTGGCGGACCTGGACCGCGACACCGTGCTGGCCGAGACCGTGGCGCTGCTGTGCACGCACAACGCCTGCGAGGAGGCCTGCCACCGCATCAGCCGCGACCAGCCCCTGCCGTCGCTCGACGCGCTGGCCGAGGTGGTCAGTTTGCTCCGCGCCGTGCTCTTTCCCGGCTTCTTCGGCCCCTCGGACGTGAGCGAGCGCACCATGCCCTTCTACGCGGGCAGCGCGCTGGACCGCGTGGTCAAGCTTTTGTCCGAGCAGATCAACCGAGGCTACTGCTTTGTCTGCGCCAAGGAGAACCGCGCCCCGTGCAGCGACTGCGCCTCGCGCTCCGAGACCGTGGCCCTGGAGTTCATCAGGCGCCTGCCGCGCATGCGCGAGATGCTGGCCACGGACGTGCAGGCGGCCTTTGATGGCGACCCGGCGGCCAAGAGCCCTGGGGAGACCATCTTCTGCTACCCGTCCATCAAGGCGCTGACCAACCACCGCATCGCGCACCAGCTGCACCACCTGGGCGTGGACATCATCCCGCGCATCATCGGCGAGATGGCGCACTCGGACACCGGCATCGACATCCACCCGGGCGCGCACATCGGCGAGCGCTTCTTCATCGACCACGGCACCGGCACGGTCATCGGCGAGACCTGCATCATCGGCCGGAACGTGCGCCTGTACCAGGGCGTGACCCTCGGGGCCAAGAGCTTCCCCAAGGAGGACTCGAGCAGCAGGCTGGTCAAGGGCCTGGCCCGGCACCCCATTGTGGAGGACGACGTGACCGTCTACGCCGGGGCGACCATCCTCGGCCGGGTGACCATCGGCCAGGGCGCAATCATCGGCGGCAACGTCTGGGTGACCCAGGACGTGCCCGCCGGGGCGCGCATTGTGCAGGCCAGGGCCTCGG
>JANXYI010000364.1 GCA_025350085.1 Deltaproteobacteria bacterium | reverse complement strand
GAATCACATGGGTCTTTTTGCTGACCATGAGCCGGGCCGGGGAAACGTCCACGCCCTTCTCGGCCAGGGTGTCGATCTCGCGCAGGAAGACCTCGGGGTCCAGCACCACGCCGTTGCCGATGAGGCAGATCTTCCCGGGATGCAGAATGCCCGAGGGGATGAGGTGCAGGATACATTTCTCGCCAGCCACCACCAGGGTGTGGCCGGCGTTGTTGCCGCCCTGGAAACGCACCACGGCCGCGGCATCCTGGGCCAGCATGTCCACGATCTTGCCCTTGCCCTCGTCGCCCCACTGGGACCCGAAGACCACGATATTTGACATTGAGGCTCCTTCTGACTACTTGGCCCGTCCACGAGAGACGGAAATTTTGCGCCAAGCAGCAGAATTGCGTAAAAGAGGAATCGACGTATGTCAACAATTGCCCCGGACAGAACCCCCATATTGCTGCGCCAGCTCAGGCGCGAGCACTATGCCGTTGGCCTTTTGTCCCTGGCCCTATTCGGGCTCGTGCTCCACTATACCAGGACGCTGCCGCTGCCGCGGACCCTGGTGGTGGCGGCACCGCTCCTGTCGCGCATGTCCGAGACCTCGGGGGTAAGCCCCGAGAAGGAACTGCTGGAGCGTTTCGGCCAGTTCCACGGGGTCGAGATGCGCCTCATTCTTACCCGCACCCCGGAAGAGGCCCTGGAACTGGTGGAGCAGGGCAAGGCCCAGATCGGCCTGGCCCTGGGCGTGGCCCCGGCCAACCCAGGCCGCGCCGACGCCAAGGACGCGAGCGGCAAGGCGCGCCTGGCCTTTGGCCCGGAATACGACCGCCAGCCCATCTACGCCGTGGACTGGGGCGAGGGCTACCTGCCCACCGGGCCAGTGCGGCCGGCCATGGACGAGCTCTTGCGCATTGCCGCGTCCTTTTCCCAGGACCCGGTGCTCGCGCCCGCCCTGCCGCTGGACGCCCTGCACCTGCTCCTGCCCTTCCTGCCCGAGGTGCGCGACGCCGCGCCCACCGGCCGCGAGGCCGGATACCGCTTCGTCTGGCGCACCGACGTGCCCCGGCTGGACGCGGCCATGCGCAGCTTCTGGAAACAGGTGCAGGCGGACGGCACGCTCGTCGCCCTGCGCGAGCGCACCCTGGGCTTTTTGCCCGAGGACCCGGACCCCTTTGAGATGGAGCTTCTGCGCCGCACCCTGGCGCTCTACGTGCCGCCCCACGCTGGCGAGATCGCCCGGGCCGCGCACAAATGGAGCCTGGACCCCATGCTGCTGACCGCGGTGATCCACCAGGAGTCGCGCTTTGACCCGCGCGCGGTGAGCGCCACGGGCGTGCGCGGCCTGATGCAGATGACCGGGGAGACCCTGGAACGCCTGGGCGTGCAGGACCCGGGCAACGCCGGCGAGGTCATCTTTGCCGGGGCGCGCTACCTGGACATGCTGCGGAGCTATTTCATGGACCTGGGCTACGGCCGCGAGGAGGCCCTGCTGCTCGCCCTGGCGGCCTTCAACGTGGGCCAGGGCCATGTGGAGGACGCCATCGAGCTGGCGCGGGGCGGGAAGCCCGGCCTGCCGGGCTGGCTGGCCGTCCGCCACGCCCTGCCCAGGCTGGCCGACATGGACGTGGCCAAGGACACCCACCACGGCCTGTGCCGCGGCTCCGAGGCCGTGGATTTCGTGGATAAGGTGCGCTACTTCGCCTACGCCATCAAGGGCCTAGTCCAGGTCGGGGCGCAGCGGGATGAGCTTTCCGGCCTTCGGCTTGCCCTGGCGCGCTGAGCCGCGGGCAGTCGGCCTGGGACCGCCCGGGGCCTGAGACGGCGCCTGGGACGGGGCCGCTTCAGGGCCCGACCTGCGCGGCGCCCCGGAGGCGGCAGATCCTGGGGCGGCAGATCCTGCAGGCCGGCGCTCCGGCGCGGTCAGGTTCAGCATGTCCCCCCCCAGGCCCGGGCCAGGCACCCCGGCGCGCGACGCCGCCAGGTTGTAGTTGAACAACTGGTTCTTCATGCGCACGGACTGGATGGCGCCGAAGATCAGCGCGGCCTCTTCCCAGCGCCTGGTGGGCTCGAACCGGCGCACGATCTCCGCATATTTTTCCCAGAGGTCCATGAGCGAGGCCTCGTCAAAGGCGTTGATCTGCCGGACCAGCTTGGCCAGGGCGTTCTCCAGATAGGATTCGGGCATGGGCGGGGAACCTCCGTGTGGGCCGCGTTGCGGCGCCTGTAGCTGGCCTACCAGAATTCCGGGCGGCCGCCAATGGCCCAGGCGCGGCCTTGGCCCAGAACCTGCGCCGCAGTGCCCGCCAATGGCTCATTGCCCGGCGGACCCGGCTGTGCTATCCGTACCCCCTGCTTAGGCGCGCCCGCGCACCAGATCATTTAATAAGGATACGACGGCCATGAGCGAACTGAAGAAGATGTACACCACCCTGCTGCGCGACCACTTCCCCGACGACCTGCGCATCGAGCTCGGCAGCCAGGAGCTGGTCTACCGCAAGCGCACCTGGAACATCGGCGGCGAGGTGCGCGGCCTGCGCTACGGCGAGAACCCGGACCAGCCCGCGGCCCTGTACGAGCAAGTGGGCGGGGAGCTCATCCTCGACGGCGTGGCCTTCCGCGCGCCCGGCCAGGGGCTTGTGTCGGCCCTGACCGAGGAGCACATGCTCCAGGCCGGCAAGCACCCGGGCAAGACCAACTTGACCGACGTGGACAACGGGCTGAACATCCTCCAGTACCTCTCCGCGCGACCGGCCGCCGTGATCCTCAAGCACAACAACCCCTGCGGCGCGGCCTGGACCGAGCTGGGCATCGCCGAGGCAGTTTCCCGCGCCTTCTGGGCCGACCGCATCGCCGCCTTTGGCGGGGCCGTGGTGGTCAACCGCCCGCTCACCCGCGAGGCCGCCGAACTTATCAACTCCTTCTATTTCGAGGTCGTGGCCGCGCCCGAGTTCGAGCCCGGCGTGGTGGACATCCTGAAGGCGCGCAAGAACCTGCGCATCCTCAAAATCCCCGGCATCGCCCGGCTGGGCGAGCTGGCACGCGCCCCATATCTGGACATAAAAGCGCTGTTCGACGGCGGGCTGGTGCTGCAAAGCTCGTTTGTCAGCCGCATCCGCGTGGCCTCCGACTTCCTGCCCGCCACCGCGGAAAAGGACGGCGTGACCTTTAGTGCGCGCAAGCCCACGGATAAGGAAATGGACGACCTCATCTTCGCCTGGTCCATCGAGGCCGGGGTCAGCTCCAACTCGGTCATCTTCGTGCGCGACGGGGCCACCACGGGCATCGGCACCGGCGAGCAGGACCGCGTGGGCTGCGTGGATCTGACCATCACCAAGGCGCGCACCAAGTATGCCGACCTGCTGAGCTTCAAGGAGCAGGGCTGCTCCATCTACGAGCTCATGCTGGCCGCCCGCACCGATGCCGCTAGGGCCGAGATTCTGGCCGACATCCGCAGCCGCTCGGACGAGGCCCGAGGCGGCCTGCCCGGCTCGGCGCTCGTCAGCGACGGCTTCTTCCCCTTCCGCGACGGCGTGGACCTGTGCCTGGCCCAGGGCGTCACGGCCATTGCCCAGCCCGGCGGCTCCCTGCGCGACTTCGAGGTCATCCGCGCGGTGAACGAGTCGACCCCGCAGGCGGCCATGGTCTTCACGGGCCAGCGCTCGTTTAAGCACTAGGCCGCAGGCACAGATGACCAAAGCCCCCAAGCTCTCCGGCTTCATCAGGCCGGGCTGTGTGGTCGAGTTCCTCCAGGACAACGAGGCGCACATCGCCTGGGTCCTGGAGGAGGCCAGCGACCGCCTGCGCCTGCTCACGCGCACCCGCCGCGAGATCAAGCTCCCGGCCGCGCGCCTGCTGCCCTGGGTCGGGCCGGAATTCCCGCCCGGCGCCACGCGCGAGGAGATCGGCCACCGCCTGGAGGACCTGGAGGCCCGGCGGCGCGAGATCATGGCCGGAGTGAATCCGCTGGAGCTCTGGGACATGGCCCAGGGCGAGCTGGAACGCGCGCCCACCGAGTGGTTCGCCGGGCTGCTCTGGCAGGAGCCGGGCATCAACGAGCTGGCCGCGCTCGGCCGCGCGCTGCTCGGCGCCAAGACGCACTTCAAGTTCCAGCCCCCGGACTTCGAGATCCACCCGGCGGACAAGGTCGAGGCCCGGCTGGAGAAGGAGCGCGAGACCAAGGAACGCGAGAGCGTGGTCAGCGCCGGGCACTCCCTTTTCAACGCCCTGTGGGGCCGCATCAAGTCCGGCCAGCCGCCCCTGGCCCCGGGCGCGGACCTGCCCGAGTCCCGCAACCTTGCGCCCGAGGTAGCCGCGCGCCTGCGCGAGGTGCTTCTGGCCCAGGTGGCGGGCCGCTCGGCCACCGGCGGCGAGCACGACGCCCTGGCCAAGTTCTGGGAGAGCCTCAAGAAATCCCTGCCCGACGTGCCGCACCTGGCCCTGCAGCTGGCCCAGGCCTGGGGCGTGCTGCCGCTGCACCACAACTATCTGCTGGACGAGGTCGGGTACGCCTGGGGCGACGGCTGGGCGGACGCCTTTGCCGGGGAGATCCAGGCCCAGCTCGAGCGCTTCGACGCCCAGTGCGCAGGCGCCGAGCTCGATCCCTCGCCGTATGTCAGCATCGACGCGGCCACCACGCGCGACATCGACGACGCCTTTTTCGTGCGCGAGGCCGAGCTGCCGGACAAAAGCCAGGGCTATCACTGCGCCGTGGCCCTGGCCCGGCCCACCCTGGCCTGGGACTTCGGCTCGCCCCTTGACCGCGAGGTCATGCACCGCGTCACCAGCCTGTACCTACCCGAGGGCTCCGGCCACATGATGCCCGAGACCCTGGGCACGGGCCGCTTCAGCCTCACGGCAGGCTGCCCCAGGCCCGCGCTGGTGGCCGAGTTCCTCCTCGACGCCCAGGGCGAGGTGCTGGACGCCCAGCCGCGTCTGGCCTGGATCACGGTTGCGCGCAACATCACCTATCCGGACGCCCAGGCCGCCCTGGACGCTGATTCGGACTGCCACCTGAGCCTGGCCCTGCGCCTGGCGCGCGCGCTTCTGGAGCGCCGCCTGGCGCGCGGGGCCGTGGTCATCGACCGGCCCGAGCCCTGCGTGTCGCTCACGTGCACGGAACCGGACGCCGGGCCAGACGCCGGAGTGAACCCGCGCGTGGCCATCGAGACCCGCGAGACCAGCCCGGACGCCGAGCTGCTCGTCAGCGAGTTCATGATCCTGGCCAACTGCGGCCTGGCGCGCTGGGCCAAGGAGGCCGGGGTGCCGCTTCTGCACCGCACCCAGGACATCGCCCTGCCGGTCAACGCCCAGGGCGTGTTCCGCGACCCGGTGGACATCTTCCGCGTGGTCAAGCTGCTGGCCCCGCCCGCGCTGGAATGCACCCCGCGCCGCCACGCGGCGCTGGCCTGCGAGGCTTACGCCACCCTCACCTCGCCCATCCGGCGCTATGTCGACTTCCTGAACATGGCGCAGATCCAGGACTATCTGACCTCGGGCGCGCCGCGCCTGGACCGCCCCGGGCTGGAGGCGCTCATCCCGCACCTCTCGGGC
>JANXYI010000362.1 GCA_025350085.1 Deltaproteobacteria bacterium | reverse complement strand
GATGACGTCGGGTTTCTGCGCTACGATACTTTGCGCGGCCATGTGAACACCCCTTTCGCCCAGAAGTAGATAATGGCAAGGACAAGCACGAACAGGAAGATGAACATCTCGAAAAACGGCAGCCAGCCCTCGGTGGTGCGGTACACCGTGGCCACCGGGAACAGGTAGAGCACGTCCACGTCAAAGGCCAGGAACAGAAGCGCATAGACGTAGTAGTTGATCCCGAACCGGGTCCAGGAGCCCCCGTACGGGCGCATGCCGCACTCGTAGGGCATGCCCATGTCCCCGCCGCGCGCCCGTGGCGCCACCAGGTAGGACAGGATGAGCGGGCCACCCGCGAAGAGCAGGCCTCCCACCAGGAACAGGATGATGGCTAGATGCAGCCAGCTAAAGACCATAGCCTCCCCCCTCCGCAGATTCGGTCCGAAAAACCGGGCCTTTGCCCAAGCTTTAGAAAATGATGCCCTCTTCTGCCCGGACTTGCCAACAACGTCAACCCCTGAACCGAATTTTCGAGCCTCGCCAACACCGCTTTCCCATGCATTCCTCGCGCTATAATTCTTGAATCTTTAAGTATTTTTTTTCACAAATTGCCCGCCATACCCCTCCGCCCCGGCCCGGAATCAGCCCGGAAAACCCTGTGTGCGGCCTTGTGCTGGGAGCGGATATTGCATACTTCTGCGCAGTGATTCCGCCACCTACTAAGCCACAGGAGAGCAGATGACCCAGAACAAGCGCATCCTCGTCACCGGCGGGTCCGGCTTCCTCGGCTCGCACCTCTGCGAGCGCCTCATCAATGAAGGGCACGACGTGCTCTGCGTGGACAACTACTTCACCGGCCGCAAGGAGAACATCCGGCACCTGCTGGGCCACCCCTGCTTCGAGGTGCTGCGCCACGACGTGACCTTCCCGCTCTATGTCGAGGTGGACGAAATATACAACCTGGCCTGCCCGGCCTCGCCCATCCACTACCAGCACGATCCGGTGCAGACCACCAAGACCTCCGTGCACGGCGCCATCAACATGCTCGGCCTGGCCAAGCGCATCAAGGCCAAGATCATGCAGGCCAGCACCAGCGAGGTCTACGGCGATCCCTCGGTGCATCCGCAGACCGAGGACTACTGGGGCAACGTCAACCCCATCGGCCCGCGCGCCTGCTACGACGAAGGCAAGCGCTGCGCTGAGACGCTGTTTTTCGACTACCACCGCCAGCACCGCCTGCGCATCAAGGTGGCGCGCATCTTCAACACCTACGGTCCGCGCATGGCCGAGGGCGACGGCCGCGTGGTCAGTAACTTCATCGTCCAGGCGCTCAGGGGCCAGGACATCACCGTGTACGGCGAGGGCAGCCAGACCCGCTCCTTCTGCTACGTGGACGAGCTGTGGAGGGCTTCATCCGGCTCATGGCCACCCCGGACGAGTTCACCGGGCCCATGAACCTGGGCAACCCCGGCGAGTTCACCATCCTTGAACTGGCCGAGACCGTCATCCGCATGACCGGGTCCCAATCGCGCATCGTGCACAACCCCCTGCCCCAGGACGACCCCACCCAGCGCCAGCCGGACATCACCCTGGCCAAGAGCGTCATGGGCTGGGAGCCTGTGATGAAGCTGGAGCACGGCCTGGTCAAGACCATCGACTACTTCCGGCGCACCCTGGCCCTGTAGGGGAACCCCCGAAACATGTGCGGCATCTGCGGACACGTGCGCCCCGGCGGCGCTGACACCCGAAGCGTCGACCCCGGGGCCCTGGCGCCGCTGCTCGCTCTGCTCGCCCACCGCGGGCCGGACCAGAACAGCTCCTGGCACGACGACCAGGGGCGCGTGGCCCTTGGGCACACGCGCCTGGCCATCCTGGACCTGGACCAGCGCGCGGGCCAGCCCATGCACGACCCGCTTACCGGCAACGTCCTGGTCTTCAACGGCGAGATCTACAACTTCCGGGCGCTTCGCGCGGACTTGGAAAAGCAGGGCGAGGTCTTCCGCACCACGGGCGACACCGAGGTGCTGCTGGCGCTGTACCGCGTGCACGGCCGGGACTGCCTGCCGCTCTTGCGCGGCATGTTCGCCTTTGCCCTCTGGGACGCCTCCCGCCGCGAGCTCTTCCTGGCCCGCGATCGCCTGGGCAAGAAGCCGCTGGTGTACTTCGACGGCCCCCAGGGCCTGGTCTTCGCCTCGGAGCTGCGCGCCCTGCGCAGCCACCCGCTCTGCCCGTCGGGCGGCTCGGTGTCCGGCCTCGATCCCGAGGCCCTCGACCTGTACCTGAGCCTGGGCTACGTGCCCGCGCCCAAGACCATCCTCAAGGGCGTGGCCAAGCTGCCGCCCGCCTGTTGCGCAGTGTACGACGCCCAGGGTCTGCGCGTGTGGCGCTGGTGGGACGTGGACTATCGCACCAAGATCGCCGTGACCGAGGCCGAGGCCCTGGACCTGGCCTGGGCCGAGCTGCGGGAATCCGTGCGCCTGCGCCTGGAGTCCGACGTGCCGCTCGGCCTGCTGCTCTCCGGCGGGGTGGACTCGAGCCTGGTGGCCGCCGTGCTGGCGGACCTCTGCCCAGGCCAGGACCAGGCCTTCAACATCGGCTTTGACGAGAAGAAGTACAACGAGCTGCCCCACGCACAGGTTGTGGCCCGGCACCTGGGCCTCAAGCTGACCCACGAGATTATGCCCGCAGCCACCCTGGAGGCCCTGCCCGAGGTGGCCCTGCGCTACGGCGAGCCCTATGCCGACGACTCGGCCCTGCCCGCGCTGTTCCTGGCCCGCATGGCGAAAAAGCACATCACCGTGGCCCTGGGCGGCGACGGCGGCGACGAGCTGGCCCTGGGCTACCCCACCTACCGCCACGCCCGCGTGGCCACGGCCGTCCAGGCCCTGCTCCACCTTGCGCCCCCGCCGGAGGCGACCCTGCGCGCCCTCACCAAGGGCCGCAGCCATGCCACCCGCGCCCTGCGGGAGTTCCTGGCCGCCAACCTCTGGCCCGAGACCAGGCCGCTGTTGCGCGCCGAGCCCCGCCAGCGGCCGCTCAAGGCCCGGCTGTACACCCCGGAAACGTCCGACCGCCTGGCCCGCGTCCACGCCGACTGGTTCCTGCCCTGGCTCAACCGCTCCTTCGACCACGCGGGCAACCCCGTGGAACGCATGCTGTACATCGACAACGCCACCTGCCTGCCCGACGACCTGCTGGTGAAGATGGACATCGCCAGCATGGCCGCCAGCCTGGAGGTGCGCTCGCCGCTGCTCGACCACAGGCTCATCGAGCTCTTCGCCACCTTCCCGGTGGCCCTCAAGGTGCGCGGCCGGGAGACCAAGTACCTGCTCAAAAAGATGGCCGAACGCGTGCTGCCCCGCTACGTGCTCTACCGCCGCAAGCAGGGCTTTGACCTGCCCATCCGCGAATGGATGGCCGGACCCATGCACGGCTTTGTCCTGGACGCGCTCAGCTCCGCCCATCCGGCCCTGGCCGAGCATATCAATATGGACGCGGCCAAGGCAATCGCCCGCGAACACGCCAGCGGCAAGAACCGCAAGAACATGCTCTGGCGGCTCTTGATGCTGGCCCTGTGGAGCCGGGCGAAAGAGTAAGAAAAGAGTAAGAGAATATGCCTCCGGCGGCCAAAGGGCCTGAGGCCCTCTGGACTCCCCATCTCAAGGCGAAGGGCCCGGGCCCGGGGGA
>JANXYI010000261.1 GCA_025350085.1 Deltaproteobacteria bacterium | reverse complement strand
GGGGCCATGGCCCGGAAGATCGCCACCCTGGAGGGCCTGGGCCGCCAGGAAGCCGACCACGCCTACATCGCCGCGCTGCTGCACGACGTGGGCAAGCTCCTGCTGGAGGCCCACTGCACCAGCGAATGCACGGTGATCTACGCCGAGGTGCGCGCCAAGAATCGCCGCGTGGCCGAGGTGGAGTTCGAGATGCTGGGCACCACCCACGCCCAGGTGGGCGCGTATCTGCTGGGCCTGTGGGGCCTGCCCGAGACCGTGGTCCTTGCCGTGGCCCGGCACCACGACCCCGCACCCGCACCCGGAACGCTCGGCGCGGCCGAGATCGCCCACTTCGCCAACCTGCTGGACCACGACATCTTTGTCTTCAACGAGCACTACGCCCGTCCGACCACGGTGCCGGAGCGCCTTGCGGCCATCGGCGGCGCAGAGAAGTACGAGGCCTGGAAAAACGCGGTGCTGGGCATGGACCTGGCCCAGGAGGGACAATGAACAGGAAGGTGCTCCTGGTCGACGACGACGTGAACCTGCTCGAGAGCTTCCGCCGGCAGCTGCACAAGAAGGCCGAGCTCGTCACCGCCGAGGGCCCCAAGGCCGGCATCGAGGCCGCCGCGCGCCAGGGGCCCTTTGCCGTGGTCATCAGCGACTACAACATGCCGGTGATGAACGGCGTGGACATGCTGCGCGTCATCCGCCACGGCAGCCCGGACACCGTGCGCGTACTCTTGACCGGCCACGCCGACCTGGAGATCGCCATCCAGGCCGTGAACGAGAGCAACATCTTCCGCCTGCTGACCAAGCCCTGCCCGCCGGAGATCATGGACAAGGTTCTGGCCGACGCCTTCCGGCACTTCGACCTCGTCACCGCCGAGCGCGAGCTGCTGGAGCAGACGCTCCGGGGCAGCGTGTCCGTGCTCTGCGACCTCATCTCGCTGGTCAAGCCCGAGGTCTTCGGCCGGGTCTCGCGCATCCTGCCGTACCTGCGCGGCATCTCCAGGCGCCTGGACGACCCGCGGCCCTGGGAGACCGAGACCGCGGCCATGCTCTCGGTGGTGGGACTCATCACCCTGCCGGATTCACTCATCCACAAGGTGGAAAAGGGCAAGCCGCTGACCGAGGCCGAACAGCAGCAGTTCCTGGGCCACCCGGCCTTCGGGGCCAGGCTGGTGGGCCGCATCCCGCGCATGGACCGCGTGGCGGAGATCCTGGCCTACCAGGAGAAGCACTACGAGGGCGGCGGCATGCCCCCGGACACGACCGCAGGCGAGGCCATCCCGCTCGGCGCGCGCATCCTCAAGGCCGTGCTCGACTTCGACATCCTGCTGGCCAACGGCATGACCAAGGCCGAGGCCCTGATCAAGCTGGAGCGCCGCAAGGGGGTCTACGACCCCAGGACCCTGGCCGCCCTGAACGAGGTCGTGGGCGAGCATGCGCGCTACGCCATGCAGAAGGTGCACCTGCACTCGCTCGTCCCGGGCATGGTCCTGGCCGAGGACCTGGTGGGCCAGCGCGGGAGCGAGACCCTGATGCTTTTGGCCAAGGGCCGCGAACTGAACGCGACAGTCATCGAGTTCATCCTCGACAACTCGCGGACCATCAGGATCAGCCAGCCCGTGGCCGTGCTCCTGCCCGTGGCGGCCGGATAGCCCGGGCAAGGACACGCCATGCCCGAGCCCAAAGCGCGCATCCTCTTCGTGGACGACGACCCCAACCTGCTTCTGTCCATGCGCCGCCAGTTCGCCAAGGCGCACGAGGTGTTCACGGCCCAGAGCGGGCCCGAGGCCCTGGACATCCTGGGCAAGGACGGACCGTTCAGCGTCCTCGTCTCGGACCTCAAGATGCCCGGCATGGACGGCATCCAGCTGCTGTCCAAGGCCGCGGAGCTGTACCCGGACACCGTGCGCATGCTGCTCACGGGCTATGCCGATTTCCACAACGCCGTGGACGCCGTGAACCAGGGCTCCATCTACCGTTTCCTCAGCAAGCCCTGCCTGCCCGAGGCCCTGGACCACGCCCTGAACGATGCCCTGCGCCAGCACGGCCTGATTGAGTCCCAGCGGGAGATCTACCTGCTCAAGCGCTTCAAGCGCCTGCTCGAAGGCATCGTCAGCGGGTTCTCCACCCTGGTGGAGGCGCGCGACCCGTACCTGGCCGGGCACCAGACCCGCGTCGCGGCGCTCAGCCTGGCCCTGGCCAGCGCGCTTGACTTCAGCCCCGACGAGCAGGAGGTCCTGCGCATCGCGGCCATGCTCCACGACATCGGCAAGGTCTATGTGCCCGCGGATTTCCTGAACCGGCCCGGCATCCTGCGCAAGGAGGAGTTCGAGGTGGTCAAGATGCACCCCGAGGTGGGCTACGACATCCTGAAGAACTTAAGCGAGGAGTGGCCCGTGGCCACCATCATCCGCCAGCACCACGAACGCCTGGACGGCTCGGGCTATCCGCACGGCCTGGCTGGAGCGGACATCGACAAGGCCGCGCTGGTCATGGCCGTGGCCGACGTGGTGGACGCCATGTGCTCGCACCGGCCCTACCGGCCGAGCCTGGGCATCGAGGCGGCCCTGGCGGAGATCGAGAAGAACAGCGGCACCCTGTACGACGAGCGGACCGTGGCGGCCTGCCTGGCGCTCTTCCGCGAACAGGGCTTCCAGTTCCCGCAGGAGGCGGCCCAGTTCTGAACACAGGTTCAGGCCAGCCCCGCTCCCGGCGCCTTTGCCCCTACGGCAGGAACAGGCGCGCCAGATAGCCGTCCACCGGGATGAGCGAACCCAGCAGCAGCACCACCGCGATGAGGATGTACAGCACATAGTGCTGGGTCAGGCCCTGCTGGAACTGGTGGAACCAGGCAAAGGCGTGCTCGAGCCTGCGGCCCAGCGGCACCAGGGCCCGGTCCAGCACCACCTCGTCCACGTGGCTCGAGAGCCTGGCCGGAGGCGGGAAATAGCCGTCGATGCGCGGCGCCTGCACATGCGGCCGCAGCACCCAGCCGAACATGAGCACGATCATCTGGGCAAAGGACGAGGCCGTGTACTGCATCCGGCTGGTGGGCTCGGCAAAGCCGCAGTCCCAGGTGCCGGCCTTGGGCGCGCTTCTGCTGCGGCGCAACGCGAAAAGGCCCAGCAGGCCGACGGCCGCCACCAGCG
>JANXYI010000304.1 GCA_025350085.1 Deltaproteobacteria bacterium | reverse complement strand
CAAGGAGCCGCCGGGCAGGGCCCGGGAATACCGGCAGTGGCCTAGAAGTCGAACTCGGAATACTGGGTCAGGGCCAGGCACTCCGGCACGCGGCCCGGTCCCGCCAGCTCCTCGCGGCAGCGCGCGACGATCTCGTCCACGCCCGCGTCGCTGCGCTCCTGGTTGTGGTGGAACAGGCCGAGCTTTGCCACGCCCGCGGCCCTGGCCAGCCGCGCCACGTCCTGGTAGTGCGAATGCCCCCAGCCGCGGCGGCTTGGGTATTCCTCGGGCGTGTACTCGGCGTCGTGCACGAGCAGGTCCGCGCCAATGCTGAAGGCCGTGTACTCGGCGAAGCTGCGGCCGCCGCGGTGGTGCTGCGAAAGCTCGTTGTCCGTCAGAAAGACGAAGCTGCGGCCGTCCTCTTCCACGCGGTAGCCCGCGCCCAGGTTCGGGTGCGCCAGCGCGATGCGCGTGATCTTGAGGCTGTCCACGTACAGGGCCTCGCCCTGCCACTGGCGGCCTTCTATCCGGGCAGGCATCTCCGCAAAGGGCACCGGGAACAGCGGCGGGCTGATGACCCGGCCCAAAAGCTTGGCGATGTCGCCCTGCAGGCCGGGGCTGCCGTACAGGTCGATGTGCGCCTTGGGGTTGTACAACAGCTTGAAAAAGGGCAGGCCCAGCACGTGGTCCCAGTGGGTGTGGGTGAAGAGCAGCGTCAGGTCCAGGCGGCCCTGGGCCATCAGGCTGCAGCCCAGGCGGCGGATGCCCGTGCCCGCGTCGATGACCAGGATGGCGTCGTTCTTGGAACGGATCTCGATGCAGGCGGTGTCCCCGCCATAGCGCTCGTATTCCGGCCCGGAGACCGGGACGGAGCCGCGCGCACCCCAGCAGCGCACCTTCACAGCGCGCCCTGCCGGGACCAGTCTGCGGATTCCGAGAACCTCATGCCAGAGTACTTATCTTTAGCGCGCAGCAATGGCAAGGCCCACGAGAAAGCCGCGGCCAGGGCCGATCTGCTGTCGGCCGCGCGCCCTATCCGGCCAGCTCCGAGGTGCACTGCGGGCAGCGCACGGCCCTGATGCTGATGGTGCTGGCGCAGAAGGGGCAGTCCTTTGTGCTGGGCGCAGCCTCGGGCTCACGGGCCGCCTGCATGGCTTTGAGCCGGTTCATGGCGCGCACCACCAAAAAGACGGCCAGGGCCACGATGAGGAAGCTGATCACCGTGTTGGCGAACAGGCCCAGGTTGAGCGTCACGGCCCCGGCCTTTTTCGCCTCGGCCAGCGCGGCGTAGGGACCGGGCGTGGCCCCCTCGCGCAGGATCAGGTAGAGGTTGGAAAAGTCCACGCGGCCAAGCAGAAGGCCGATGGGCGGCATGAGCACGTCGTCCACCAGGGACTTGACGATGCCGCCAAAGCTTGCTCCGATGACGATGCCCACGGCCATGTCCACGACATTGCCGCGCATGATGAATTCTTTGAACTCCTTGAGCATTCTGGCCTCCTGCCTGGGGTTGTCCGGTCCTTCCAGCTAGCACAGGGTCCTTGGCCGCGCAAGGCGCCGCCTACGCAATCGCCCCTGGCCCGCTTCCCATTGCCCGCTGATGCTGCTATGTTTTTTTCAAGCCCACACGGACTTTGAACCAACGGGAAGCCATGCCAGCCAAACGCCCCCCCCAAGCGGCCAGAGCCAAGCCCGCCCGTGGCAAGGCGGCCCCTCTGCCGGCCGCAGACGCCGAGCGCCGCTACCGCAGGCTGCTCCAGTCCTCGCCCATGGGCATCCATCTCTTCCACCTGGAAGAGGACGGCCAGCTCGTCTTCTCCGGGTCCAACCCCGCGGCGGACAAGCTCATGCATGTGGACAACAGCCGCCTCGTTGGCCTGCCCGTGGAAGAGGCCTTTCCGGGCCTCAAGGACAGCGGGGTCTCCGAACACCTGCGCGAGGTCTGCGCCAAGGGCACGGACTGGCACACCGAGCAGCTGGAATACCGCGACCAGAGCATCGCCGGGTCCTTTGAGATGCACTGCTTCCAGCTTGAGCCCGGGGCCTGCGCCTGCATGTTCCAGGACCGCACCGAGCGCAAGATCATGGAGACGCGCCTGCGCCACCTGACCCAGCAGGACCCGCTCACGGGCATCGCCAACCGGGCCATGTGCCTGGAGCGCATCGAAACAGCCCTCCAGCGCGTCAAACGGCGGCCCGACTACCGCCACGCCGTCATCTACATCGACCTGGACCGCTTCAAGAACATCAACGACACCATGGGCCACGCCGCGGGCGACGCGGTGCTCGTGGACACGGCCCTGCGCCTGCGGGGCGCGGTGCGCGAGCTGGACACCGTGGCAAGAATCGGCGGCGACGAGTTCGTGGTGCTCATGGAGGAATTCGACTCCTGCAAGCGCCCCATCCAGGCCCTCAAGCGCATCCGCGAAGCGCTGGCCGAGCCCTATCTGGTCGGCGGGCAGGAGCTACGCGTCACCGCGAGCATCGGCCTGGCCCTGGGCAAGATCCCGGCCCAGAGTGCCGAGGAGGCCCTGCGCAACGCCAACCTGGCCATGCACCACGCCAAGACCAGGGGCCGCAACCGCATCAAGACCTTCACCCAGACCCTGCTGCGCGAGACGCTCTCCGTGGTCCGCCTGGAAAACGACATGGACCGCGGCCTGGCGCGCGGCGAGTTCTTTCTCGAGTTCCAGCCCATCCTCCAGCTGGGCCGCAACCGCCAGCTCTTCGGCTTCGAGGCCCTGGCCCGCTGGCGGCACCCGGAGCGCGGCCTGGTCATGCCAGGGGAATTCATCCCCGTGGCCGAGGACTCGGGCAAGGTGGTGGAGCTCGGCTACTGGGCCCTGCGCGAGGGCAGCCGCATCCTGGCCAAATGGCGCGAGCGCTACCCGCACCTGAAGGACGCCATGCTCTCGGTGAATCTCTCGCCCCAGCAGGTGCCCAAGGTGGACTTTTTGCCGCGCATGCGCGAAATCCTGCTCGACACCGGCCTGCCGGCCAAGAACCTCAAGCTGGAGGTAACGGAGACGGCGCTGATGCAGAGCGGCTCCTCGGTCATAACCAAGCTGCACGAGCTGCGCGAGATGGGGGTGTCCTTCTCGGTGGACGACTTCGGCACCGGCTACTCGTCCCTGGCCTACCTGACCCGGCTGCCGCTGGACCACCTGAAGATCGATCTGTCCTTCGTGCGCATGCTGGAGTCGGGCCAGGGCAACCTGGAGATCGTGCGCGCCATCATCCAGCTGGCCGAGAGCCTGCGCCTGGACGTGGTGGCCGAGGGCGTGGAAACCTCAAACCAGCACGACATCCTGACGAGCCTGGGCTGCGAATTCTTCCAGGGCTACCTGTTCTCCCGGCCCCTGTCCAAGGAACGCGCCGAGGCCTTTGTGGAGACCTTCATGCAGGAAGCCTGCGGGTCGTGACCAGCCCATGATCACCAGCACGGCCGGCGCGGCCATGACCGGCGCGGCCTTTGGCCTGTCCGCCGGGCTCACACCCGGCCCGCTGCTCGCCCTGGTCATCGCCCAGACGCTCACCCACGGCCCGCGCGAGGGCGGCAAGGTGGCGCTGGCCCCGCTTTTGACCGATACGCCCATTGTGCTGGCGGCCGTGCTGCTCACCCGCAGCGTGGCCGGGCACGGGCTGGTGCTCGGCACCTTGAGCCTCTGCGGCAGCGCCTTTCTGCTGTACTGCGCGCTGGGCTGCCTGCGCTTCCGGCCGCCCGGTTCGCGCTCCGCAGGCCAGGGCCCGGCCAAGGGGCCGGACAGCATCCGCAAGGGTGTGCTGGCCAACTTCCTCAACCCCGGGCCCTACCTGTTCTGGATGAGCGTGGGCGCGCCCCTGGCCTTGCAGGCGCTCGACCTCGGCTGGGCTGCCCTGGCCTCGTTCCTGGGGGCCTTTTCGCTCACCATCTGCGCGGCCAAGCTCGGCGTGGCGCTTTTGACCTGGCGCTCGGGGCCGGTTTTGGGCAGCCGGGGCTACGTTCTGGTCATGCGCGGGCTGGGGGTGATGCTGCTCGTCTACGCCGGGTTCTTCCTGCGCGACGGCTGGCGGCTGCTGGCGTCCTAGATGGTCCACGAAGGGGCGGTCGGCGCGGTCTCAGCCTGATCCGCGTCAGGCGCCGTGTGGTCATAGTCCGCACCCCCGGGCATGGACGCGCACTCGCGGAAGATGCGGTTGCCGCAGCAGGCGCAGCGCTCAGGGTCCAGCCGCGGCACCATGTGCGCGATGGCCAGGCCCTCGGACTCGAAGATGTGCTCCCCGCCCAGGCGCTTCAGGCACATGCCGCGCCTCAGCATCTCCTGCACCTCGCCCTTGAGCGAGCACAGAAACAGGTCCCGGCCGGTGAGCTTGAGATTGAGCGCCTCGTTGAAGAGCATCTCGCAGCCGCTGGCGTCGATGAAGTTGATGCCGCCCCCAAGGATCAGGATGTGGCACTGCTCCGGATAGGCGTCCATGATGCGGTGCAGATCCTCGGAGATGTGGTTCACGGCCCCGAAAAAGATGCTCCCGTCCAGGCGCAGGATCTTGATCTGCGGGCACTCCTTGAGCTCCTTGCGCTCCACGTTGATCAGCGGGCGGCGCGGGTTTTCCGGGTCCGGCGCGAGCACGGTCAGGTGCGGGTGCGAGGTGCGCTTCAGGTACATGAGCAGCGAAAGCATGACCCCGCTGAAGATGGCGAACTCCATCTGCAGGAACAGGGTGGACAGAAAGGTCACGGCCAGGATGCCGGTCTCGGTTTTGTCCATGCGCAGGATGTGCCGGATGCCGTGTAGGTCCACCAGGTTCACGGCCACGAGCAGGATGATCCCGGCCATGGCTGGCACGGGCAGGAAAGCCGTGAGCGGGGCCACCAGGAGCACGAGCCCGACCAGGAGCAGGGCCGAGAACACGGCCGCCAGCGGGGTTTTGGCCCCGGCCTCGAAGTTCAGCCCCGTGCGCGTGAAGGAGCCGGACGAGGCATAGGCCGAGAACAGGCTGCCCAGGATGTTGGCCAGGCCCTGGCCCACGAACTCGCGCGAGTTGTCGATCATCTGCTGGGAATGCACGGCCACGGCCCGGGCGATGCTGACGGCCTCGGCCAGGCCGAGCATGGCCACGGCCACGGCGCCGGGCACCAGCAGCCGCAGGTCGTTCAGGTTGAAGTCCGGCGGCGTGAAGGGCGGCAGGGACCCGGGCAGCGCGCCCACAAGGCGCACCCCGTGGGCCGGGCCGTTGAGCGCCAGACTCAGCAGGCTGGCCGCGATCAGGGACAGGAGCAATTTCGGCAGCCGGGGCCAGCAGCGCTGGATGATCCAGGCCAGGAGCATGGTAAACGCGCCGATGCCGTAGACATAGGGGTTGCTCTGGGGCAGCACGGACAGCACATGGGTCCAGGTGCCCAGGAAGGTGACGCCGCGCGGTACGCTGTGGCCCAGAAAGGCCCCGAGCTGGCTCGTGGCGATGAGGATGGCCGCCCCGGCAGTGAAGCCCGTGACCACGGAATGGGACACGAAGTTGGCCACCGCGCCCATGCGCGCCAGGCCCATGCCCAGCTGGAACACGCCGGTCAGCAGCGTCAGGGTCAGCACGAGGCGGATGTACTCCGCGCTGCCAGGGTCGGCAAAGTGGCTGACATTGGCGAAGATCACCAGCGAGATGGCCGTGGTCGGGCCGGAGACCAGGTGGTAGGACGAGCCGAACAGCGCGGCGATGACCACCGGCACCATGGCCGCGTACAGGCCGTAGACCGGCGGCAGCCCGGCGATGGCGGCAAAGGCCACGCCCTGGGGCAGCACGATGACCGCGCCCGTGAGCCCGGCCCAGAGGTCGGCCTTGAGGGTGCGCCGGTTGACCATGGGCCACCAGCGGCGGAAGGACAGCAGGCTGTTCAGCCGTTCCACGGTCCTGTCCCAGCGGCCCTGGGGCGGGGTGAGTTCACACTGGTCCATGGTCCTCCCGTGCCCGCGGCACCTTTCCCAATCTCTACGCTACGTAGCCCAAGTTGCAGCCGGAGGCCAGGGTTTTTGTCCACTGGACCGGACAAAGGCCGTAGTTCCCGGCAAGCCGCCCCGGCTCTGGCCGGGAGGCCCCCCAGGCCCTGACTGATTTTTCGGACAAAAACAGCCCCAGGCGTCTGATTTTTGCGCAGTCGACATTGCAACAGACTAATTTTGCTTGTTTAAAATATATCGTTCCTTTTGGCACACAAGTTGCCATATCTTCTATTTTCATCTAGTTCCAGAAGCACGCTACCAACCGCCCAAACCTTCAGATCACAAGAAAGAGGGATATGAGCATGGCAAAAAAGATGAAGACCATGGACGGCAACTCGGCCACCACGCATGTGGCCTATGCCATGAGCGAGGCTGCGGCCATCTATCCGATCACCCCCTCCTCCACCATGGGCGAGATCGCCGATGAATGGGCTGCCAAGGGCCTGAAAAACATCTTCGGACAGGTGGTGAACATCCGCCAGATGCAGTCCGAGGCCGGGGCCGCGGGCGCGGTCCACGGTTCCCTGTGCGCGGGCGCGCTGACCACCACCTTCACCGCGTCCCAGGGCCTATTGCTCATGATCCCGAACATGTACAAGATCGCGGGCGAGCTCTTGCCCGGCGTCTTCCATGTCACGGCCCGCTCGCTGGCGGTCCACGCCCTGTCCATCTTCGGCGACCACCAGGACGTCATGGCCTGCAGGCAAACCGGCTTCGCCATGCTCTGCTCCTCCTCGGTGCAGGAGTGCATGGACCTGGCCCTGGTGACGCACCTGGCCGCGGTTGAGGCCAGCCTGCCCTTCATGCACTTCTTCGACGGCTTCCGGACCTCCCACGAGATCCAGAAGATCGAGGTCATCGACGCTGAGGACATGGCCAAGCTCGTGAATCACGAGAAGATCGCCGAGTTCCGCAAAAAGGCCATGAATCCCGAGCACCCGAGCCTCCGTGGCACGGCCCAGAACCCGGACATCTACTTCCAGGGCCGGGAGCGCGCCAATTCCTACTACAACGCGATTCCCGGCATCGTGAAAGAGGCCATGAAAAAGGTCGGCAAGCTCACGGGCCGCAAGTACAAGCCCTTTGACTA
>JANXYI010000298.1 GCA_025350085.1 Deltaproteobacteria bacterium | reverse complement strand
CTCGTCCAGGGTGCCGGGCATGTTCTTGGTGGGCAGGGAGGGCAGGATGAGCGCGTCTATCTGCGCCTCGGTCAGGTCTGCGCTGTAGACGGACTTGTAGTTGTTGCGGGCGTTGGTGTAGGAGCGCTCGACATTGACCCGGTAGGCCATGGAGCTGGAGAGCTGGGCCTTGATCTGAAGTTCCTCGTAGGACAGGCCCACGCCGCGCTCGACCAGCGCTTCCTGCATGCCGGAGAGACGCTTGATGTTCTCCTCGGAGCGCACGGCGTAGCGCATCATCTCACGGGTGCGGATGAGCCCGAGGTAGGCCGAGACGCCTTGCAGGGACACTTCCTGGCGCACCGAATCCAGCCTGGCCAGGGCCTCCTTGCGCACGCCCTCGGCCTGGGCGATGGTGCCGCTGGTGCCGCCGAAGTCGTAGATCAGCTGCGAGGCCGAGAGGGTCCCGACATTGCGGGTCAGTTCGGTGTTAGTGGCCGAGTCCTCGTGCTCGATCTTCTCCCTGCCCAGATCGCCCTTGGCGTCCAGGCGGGGATACCAGGCGCCTTTGGCGCGGTCGCGCAGGCTCGAGGTCGAGGCCACGGCGGCCTCGGCGGCCTTGATGCGGTCATGGGTACGCAGAAGCTCGGCGATGGATTCGCGGAGGGTGACCTTGACGTCCGCCTCGCCTTTGATGGCTTTTTCCTCTGCGGCCCGGGCCGGAGCCTCGTCCGCGCACAAAGAAACCACGGGCGACGAGAGCACAAGCAGGCCGACGGTCAGGGCGAAAATCGCAGGTTTGAGGCAGTGCGTCATATCCAACCCTCTCTCATCGCTACGAATTCAAAACTGAGCCCAATGCCGTCACCGGATGTTTTCGGACTTCTTTACGCTTTACTTAAGTTCGGATACAATACGCCAAGCTCATTTGCAAGCAAAAATACGTAAAAATGTTGATGGTTGCCACTTGCCCGCATTTTCCCACCCTGGACGGCACCACTGGAGGCGCGAGATGGCCGGTTTTCTAAAGAAAATCTTGAAAAGCGACAAGACCCTGCTCCTGGCCGCTGGCATCCTGGCCTCCCTGGTCATGGCCGCCCTGTACATCGTCCAGCCCACGCCGCTGCGCTTCCTGGACTACAAGATCTACGACCAGCTCCTGCGCCGCCAGCACAGCACCAAGACCTCTGGCGTGCCGGTCATCGTGGACATCGACGAGAAGAGCCTGGCCGCGCTGGGCCAGTGGCCCTGGCCACGCTACCGCGTGGCGCTCCTGCTGGAAAAGATCCGCGCGGCCGGGGCCATGTCCGTGGGCATGGACGTTGTGCTGGCCGAGCCGGACCGCACCTCCCCGGCGCTCTTGCGTCGGCAGATCAAGAAGGAGCTCATGGTCGACGTGGACTTCCAGGGCCTGCCCAAGGCCCTGGAGGACCATGACGCGCTCCTGGCCAACGTCATTGCGGGCAAGCCCTACGTACTGGGCTTCTACTTCAACTTCTCCAAGGCCGAGGCCGACCAGCAGATCCAGACCCAGGAGTGCCACATCAAGCCCGGTCAGGTGGCCCTGCTGGAGGCGCCGGGGGCCGTGAAGGCCCAGGACGCCCTGCATTCGGCCTTCGGCACCGTGTGCCCGCTGCCCGTGCTCGCGCAGGCGGCCACGGCCACGGGCTTCTTCAACGCCACCCCGGACCCGGACGGCATCCTGCGCCGCGTGGCCCTGCTCATCAACTACAAGGGCCAGATCTACCCCAGCCTGGCCCTGGCCACGCTCATGGAGGCCGTGGGCGACCGCGGGGTCCTGCTCAAGCTGGACACCCAGGGCACGGAATCCCTGCGCTACGGGGGGAGCATCATCCCCGTGGACCGCGCCGGACAGATGCTGATCAACTATCGCGGCGCCGGCGGGGTCTTTCCGTACTTAAGCGCCGTGGACGTCCTGGAGGGCAAGCTCCCGCCCGAGGCGCTCGCGGGCAAGATCGCCTTCATCGGCACCTCGGCCGCGGGCCTCAAGGATCTGCGCGCCACGCCGTTCTCCGCCGTGTATCCGGGCGTGGAGACCCACGCCACCGTCGTGGACAACATCCTGACCCAGGACTTCATCTCCGTGCCGGACTACGCCCCGGCCGTGGAGCTTTTTGCCACCATCCTGGCGGGCATCACTATCACCTTCCTGGTGGTCTGGGCGCGCGCCGTGTGGCTGCTCCTGCCGCTGGCCGGCATGGGCTTCGGCATGTGGGAGGGCTCGGCCTACATGCTCGCCCACGCCCGCGTGTTCATCTCTCCCTTGTACGCCTACATCATCCTGGCGGCCAACTTCACGTTCTTGACCCTGCTCAAGTTCTGGCGCGAGGAGAAACAGAAGAAGTTCATCCACGGCGCCTTCTCCCACTACCTGGCCCCGGCGGTCATCAAGCAGATCTACGACTCTCCCGAATCCTTAAGCCTGCAGGGCCAGGAGAAGGAGGTCACGGTCATGTTCTCCGACGTGCGCGGGTTCACCACCATGAGCGAAAAGCTCACCCCGACCCAGGTCACGGACCTTTTGCACGACTACCTGACGCCCATGACCCACGTCATAACCAGCAACATGGGCACACTGGACAAGTTCATCGGCGACGCCATCATGGCCTTCTGGAACGCGCCCATTGACGTGCCCGAGCACCAGAAGAAGGCCATGAACTCGGCCCTGGAGATGTTCGAGCACCTGAAGACCCTGAACGAGGGCTTCAAGGTCAAGTTCGGCCTGACCATCAAGATCGGCGTGGGCCTGCACTGCGGGCGCGTGCGCGTGGGCAACATGGGCTCGGCCGACCTGTTCGACTACACGCTCATCGGCGACAACGTGAACCTGACCTCGCGCCTGGAGAGCCTGACCAAGTACTACGGCCAGATACTGCTCGTGAGCCAGGCCATGAAGGAGGCCTGCGGCGCGGACTACGCCTATGTGGAGATGGACTCCGTGCGCGTGAAGGGCAAGAACGAGCCCATCACCATCTATACGGCCATGACCCACGGAGCGCGCGCGGCCGCCGATGCCGGGTTCTCGCGCTACGAGACCGCCCTGGCCGACTACAAGGCCATGCGCTTTGCCGAGGCCGCCGCCATGTTCGCGCAGTTGAAGAGCGAGAGCTTCGAGGAGGTGCTCTGCACCATGTACGAGGAGCGCTGCCTGCACCTGAAGGACGAGCCCCCGGGCGAGGGCTGGGACGGGGTGTACACCCACAAGACCAAGTAGCCGGGTTGTAATCCGGGCGAGCTCCGCCCCCCGCGGTCTAGTCCAGCCGCGCGGGGGCGGCTTGACTTCCGGCCCGCGATGCCCCAAGTTACCCCCTTCCATTGTTTTCCGGCACCCGCGCCCCGGCATCCGGGCCCCGGCATCTGTCAGGACAAGGCGCACTCACTTCAGCAAAGGACACACCAGGCATGAGCGACTACAAGCACACCCTCAAGCTGCCCCAGACCGGCTTTCCCATGAAGGCCAACCTGAAGCAGAAGGAGCCGGAAACCCTCAAGTTCTGGGCGCAGATCGACGCCTACGGCAGGATGGTCTCGGCCAACGAGGGACGCCCGGCCTACGTGCTGCACGACGGCCCGCCCTATGCCAACGGCAACATCCACATGGGCACGGCCATGAACAAGGTCCTGAAGGACATCGTGGTCAAGTCGCGCAACATGGGCGGGCAGAGGGCCGAGTACGTGCCCGGCTGGGACTGCCACGGCCTGCCCATCGAGCACAAGGTCGAGACCGAGCTCAAGAAAAAGAAGAAGGAGCTGCCTGCGGTGGTCATCCGCAAGCTCTGCCGCGAATACGCCCTCAAGTTCCTGGACATCCAGCGCACGGAGTTCAAGCGCCTGGGCGTGCTCGCCACCTGGGATGCGCCCTACATGACGCTGGACCCCAAGTACGAGGCCACCACGGCCCGGGAGCTCGGGCATTTCATGGCCAAGGGCTCGGTGATCCGCGGCAAGAAGCCCATCTACTGGTGCTGCTCCTGCCACACGGCTCTGGCCGAGGCGGAAGTCGAGTACGCCGACCACTCCTCGCCCTCCATCTACGTGCGCTTCCCGCTCACCGACAAGCGCGTCAAGGAGCTCCTGCCCCAGGGCGCCAAGTACGACCCGGCCAAGACCTTTGTGGTCATCTGGACCACCACGCCCTGGACGCTCCCGGACAACATGGCCGTGGCCGTGCACCCGGAGTTCGACTACGTGCTGGCCGAGGTGGCGGGCAACACCTACCTGCTGGCCGCGCGCCTGTTGGCCCCCTGCGCCGAGATCTTCGGCTGGGACGCGCCCAAGGTCCTGGCCACGGTGCCGGGCCACAAGTTGGAGGGCCTGGAGGCGCAGCACCCTTTTTACAAGCGCAAGTCGCCCCTCATCCTGGGCGAGCACGTGACGCTCGACGCCGGCACGGGCTGCGTGCACACCGCGCCCGGCCACGGCCGCGAGGACTACGACGTGGGCCTGAAGTACGGGCTCGAAGTCTATTCGCCGCTGGACGACTCGGGCCGCTTTTTGACCGACGTGGAGTTCTTCGCGGGCCAGACCGTGTTCGAGGCCAACCCCAAGGTCATCGAGAAGCTCAAGCAGGTGGGCAACTTGATCGCCCAGGAGAAGATCACCCACTCCTACCCGCACTGCTGGCGCTGCAAGGAGCCGGTCATCTTCCGCGCCACCACCCAGTGGTTCATCTCCATGGAAGCCAACGACCTGCGCAAAAATGCGCTGAAAGCGATCCACGAGGACGTGCGCTGGATTCCCACCTGGGGCGAGGAGCGCATCGCCAACATGATCGAGAACCGCCCGGACTGGTGCATCTCGCGCCAGCGCAACTGGGGCGTGCCCATCGTGGCGCTCATCTGTGAGGACTGCGACGAGGCCTGGTTCGAGAACTCCTGGGTCATGGGCGTGGTGGACCGCTTTGCCACCCACCCCACGGGCTGCGACTACTGGTTCGAGGCCCCGCTCGAAGACATCGTGCCCTCTGGCCTTAACTGCCCCAAGTGCGGCCGCACCCACTGGCGCCGCGAGACCGACATCCTGGACGTCTGGTTCGACTCCGGCACGAGCTTTGCCGCCGTGCTGGAGCAGCGCACCGAGCTATCCTACCCGGCCGACCTCTATCTTGAAGGGTCTGACCAGCACCGCGGCTGGTTCCACAGCTCGCTTTTGGCCTCTGTCGGCACACGCGGCACCGCGCCCTACAAGGCCGTGCTGACCCACGGCTACGTGGTGGACGGCGAGGGCCGCAAGATGAGCAAGTCCGTGGGCAACGTCATCGCGCCCCAGGAGATCATCGACAAGCACGGCGCAGAGATCCTGCGCATGTGGGTCTCGGCCGTTAACTACCAGGAGGACGTGCGCATCTCCGATGAGATATTGAGCCGCCTGGTGGACGCCTACCGGCGCATCCGCAACACCTGCCGCTTCATCCTGGGCAACCTGGCGGACTTCAACCCGCAGACCGACGCCCTGCCCGCCGACAAGCTGCTGCCGCTGGACCGCTTTGCCCTCGACCTCGTGGAGCGCCGCCACAAGACCATTGCCCAGGCCTACGAGGACTTCGAGTTTCACAAGGTCTACCACACCCTGCACGGGCTGTGCACCACGGACCTCTCAGCCTTCTACCTCGACATCATCAAGGACCGCCTGTACGTCTGCACGGGCGCGGAGCGGCGCTCGGCCCAGACCGTGCTCTGGCGCGCCCTGCTCGTTTTGCTGCACGACATGGCCCCGGTGCTCTCCTTCACCGCCGAGGAGGCCTACGCCTACTTAAGTGCGGACAGCCGCCCGGGCACCGAGAGCGTGTTCTCCATGCGCCTGCCCGAGGGCGCGCCCCCCATGCCCGACAAGGCCCGGCAGGGCTTCGAGCTCCTGCTGGCCATCCGCGGCGAGGTGACCAAGGCCATCGAACCCTTCCGCAAGGCCGGGGACGTGGGCCATTCGCTGGACACCCACGTGACGCTCCACGTCAGCGGCGACGCGGCCGAGGCCCTGGCCACGCCCGGGCTCGACCTGTGCGAGTTCCTCATTGTCTCCAAGGCCAGCCTGGACGAGTCCGGCAGCGTGCCCGAGGGCGCCTATGTGTCCGAGGAGGTCAAGGGCCTGGCCGTCAGCGTGGTCAAGGCCCAGGGCGAGAAGTGCCAGCGCTGCTGGCGCTACGAGATGGACCTGGGCAGCGACGGGGAACATCCGGAGATCTGCCCGCGCTGCACCGCAGTGGTCCGGGGACTGTAGGGGGGCCAGGCATGGACCAGCGCCTCAAGACTGCCGCGTTTTTGGCCGCGGCCATCATCATCCCCGACCAGATCACCAAGAGCGTGATCCAGCAGAAGTTCACCCTCTGGTCCTCGCAGACGGTGATCCCGGGATTCTTCAATCTCGTGCACGTGCTGAACAAGGGCGCTGCCTTCGGGTTCTTGAACCGGCCGGACTCGGACTGGCAGACCGCCTTCTTCGTGGCCGTGACCTGCGCTGCCGTGGCCTTCATCTACTACCTGCTGACAACGGCCGACCAGGGCGACCGCTTCCTCATCTGGGGCCTGGGGCTGATCCTGGGCGGGGCGCTGGGCAACCTGGTGGACCGGCTGCGCACGGGCCTGGTGGTGGACTTCCTGGACTTCTACGTCGGCCAGTACCACTGGCCCGCCTTCAACGTGGCCGACATCGCCATCACCTGCGGGGCCTTTGCCGTGCTCATCTCCATGTACCAGCAGAACCGCCGCACTGGCCCCGCCCGCAGGCGGCGGCGGGCTGCGCTGTAGCACCCACACGCCAAGGGAGCCTGCCATGTTTTTTGCCTGGCCCAACTTTTCCCCGCTGCAGTGGGCCGCCATCCTGGGCGGGGCCCTGCTCTTCGTCGGCGTCACCTGCTTTAGTGTCTACGACGCCCTGCGCCGCGACTTCGGCTCCAGCAACGCCAAACTCATCTGGGTTCAGCTGGCGGTGATGGTTCCCTTTTTCGGCGGACTGGCGTATCTGATTTTTGGTAGAAAAAGGGGGAGGAAACTCTGATGTCCAGATTGTGCCGCAACACCGTCCTTTGTCTTGCCTGCGCCGCGCTCATGGGCGCCTGCGCCACCAAGACCGACCTGGAGACCCTCCAGAGCCAGAGCTACCGCGACCGCCAGGAGAGCCGCAAGACCGTCCAGCGCCTGGAGGAGGACCTGGCCAAGAGCCAGGAGGCCCTGCGCGACGAGATACAGAAGAGCACCTCGCCGGTGCAGGCCCGGCAGGCCAACACCTCCGCCGACCTGGAGTCCCTGCGCGTGCAGATGGCCAAGATGCAGGAGAAGCTGGACACGCTCAGCATGAAGTTCAGCGCGCTCACCAGCAGCCAGGCCGGGGCGCCGAGCCTGCCGGACATGGCCCGGGACATCTCAAACATCAAGACCGCGCTGGCCAGCCAGTTCGGCATGGAGCTGGACCAGCCCGCGGCTGCCCAGGACAAGGGCGAAACGCCCGCGCCCGCGGAAAAGGCCAAGCCCGGCGCCAAGGCCGAGGCCGCCAAGGCCAAGGAGCCCAAGGAGACCGAAGCCAAGGCCGACGCCAAAACCGATACGGCCGAGGCCCTCTTCGCCAAGGCCGACGGGGCCTTCAAGGCCAAGAAGTATGAGCAGGCGCGGCAGTATTATTCCGAGTTCATCTCGGCCTTCAAGAAGCACCCCAACGTCTCCCAGGCCGTCTACTGGGTGGGTGAGTGCGCCTACAACCTCCAGGACTACGGCAAGGCCGTGCTGGCCTACCAGGAGGTCATCGAGAAGTACCCGAAGAGCCCTAAGTACAAGTCCGCGGTGCTCAAGCAGGGCATGGCCTTCTTCAAGATCGGCAAGGACAAGGCCGGACGCGCCGTATTGCAGGACCTCATCGACCGCTTCCCCAAGGACCCCGAGGCCATCCGGGCCAAGCAGTTCTTGAAGGAGCACAAGTAGCCCCGGCCCCTGGGCCGGACCTTCCCTGGAGCGCAGCATGACCGAAGAAGCCAGCGGTTTCCGCAAGATCGTCTACCTGACATTCCCCCCGGAGGTCTCCAACCGGCCGGTGGTCTGCAACCTGGCGCTGTTGTTCAACTTGAGCTTCAACATCCTCAAGGCGGACATCAGCCCCAGGCACGAGGGCTCGCTGACGCTCGAGCTCACCGGCCGCGAGGTGGACTACCACAAGGCCATCAGCTACCTGAAGCAGAACGGGGTCAAGATCACCCCGGCCTCGCAGAAGATCTTCCGCGACGAGGAGCTGTGCATGCACTGCGGGCTGTGCACCTCGCTGTGCCCCACCAAGGCCCTGTGCGTGAACCTGGACAGCCGGCTGGTCGAGTTCGACGTGGAGCAGTGCTCGGCCTGCGGCATGTGCACCCGCGTCTGCCCGGTCAAGGCCATGATCGTGGACATGAACGAGAACGACCTGCGCTGAGCCGGCCAGCTGGAGGCGCCCCCCATGGCGAACAAGACGACGAACAAGACGACGGACGAGAAGGGGCTGACCCAGGAGATCGTGCAGAAGGCGGCCGACCAGATCACGGCCGAACTGCGCGACACCCTCACCGCTGTTGTGGAGCGCGAGATCGCCCGGGCCCTGTCCGGCGCGCAGGTGGAGGGCGAGTTCTACCGCCGCGTCAACGAGGACCTCCAGAAGGGTTTCAAGGAGATCTACCAGGAGATCAAGCGCGCCAAGAGCGGAAACGGCGTACACGTGCTGAGCGAGGACCCGTCCGAGCTCTTCAGCCACGCCTCCAACCAGCTCGACGCCATCCTCCAGACCACGGAAACGGCCACGGTCAAGATCATCGACACCATCGAGAACCTGCAGACCCTCTCCGACACCCTGGCCGGCATCGTGCGCTCCTTTGAAAAGGGCGGCGTGTCCAAGGCCGAACGCGAGCAGCTCTCCGGGATCAACGCCACCTTGAGCCAGGACCTCATGGCCATCATGACCACCCTGAGCTTCCAGGACCTCACGGGCCAGCGCATCAAGATCATCATAGAAACCATCAAGAAGATTGAGAAAATAGTCATCGACGTGTACATGACCACCGGGCTCATGATCAAGGCCCGCGACGAGTCGCCGGGGGCCAAGGCCGACTTC
>JANXYI010000292.1 GCA_025350085.1 Deltaproteobacteria bacterium | reverse complement strand
TGCTCGAGGACGGCCGCATCACCGGCGCACTCTGATCAGGCGCGCGTTCTCCCCGGCCTTCAGGAACTCGCGGGCTCGCCCGCTTTCAGGAAATCATAGCTCCCCAAGCCCTGCACCAGCAGATACGAGCAGCGCTCTTCCCCGGCATTGACCACGCGGTGCACTCGGCCCGCTTCCACGCGGCAGGGCACGCCCGGAGCCAGCTCGCGCAGTTCGATCTTCTCCTCGCCCAGCGGGCCGGGCGCGCCTCTGAGCTCCACCCGGACCTGTCCGGTGAGGGCAAATGTGGTGTCCGCGATCTCGCTGTGGTGGTGCCAGGGCGTGGCCTCGCCCGGGGCCAGGGTCATCAGCACCACACGCAGATCCGGGGTCTCGGCAATGACCTCGCGTCCGGCGATGGAGTAGGGGGGCTTGTCCACGCGCGTTCTCCTGATGGCCCGGGGTTCGCCCGGATGCCCGGCTAAAGCTGCAGGAACATCGTGCTGTTGCAGCTGGGGCAGCAGTCCTTGTCGGTCTTGAAGCCGCACTTCTCGCAGGTCTTCAGCACCGGCAGGGCCGGGTTGTGCGCACCGCACATGCGGCAGTGGGTGAAGTCCGGGCCGTTCTCAGCCTTGCACTTGGGGCAGTTCCATTTGGTCAGCTCGGTCATGGCGCGCTCCTTGGGGTGTTGGCGTGCGGGGAGCCCGGCTGGACTCCTGCCTATGCTTATCCATAGGACAGCTGCGCGTGGGATGCAAGCCGGAAGGCGCGCGGCCCGCCTGGAATCAGAACAGCAGCAGGCCCACGCCCACGCCGCAGAGCACCACCCAGATGGGGTCAATGCCGCGTGCGAGCGCCACTGTGGCGGCCAGGGCCAGGGCGGCCTTGGGGACCGACCAGTCCAGGCCCCGGGCAAGCTCGATGCCCACGGCCAGGATCAGCCCGCCGAGCGTTGAGAGCACCCCGGCCAGCGCGCGCCGGAAGGGCTGCCAGGCCAGCAGCCGCCCGGCGCTCGGCACGGTGAGCATGAGGATGAAGAACGAGGGCGTGAAGATCCAGATCCCGGCGGTGAGCGCGCCGAGCACCCCGGCTATGTGATAGCCCACGAAGCAGGCCCCGAGCATGAACGGGCCGGGCGTGACCTGCGCCAGCGCCATGCCGTCCATGAAGGTGGCCGCGCTCATCCATTGGTTGAGGTCCACGGACTCGTGGTACAGCGCCGGGAACACGCCGTAGCCGCCAAAGGCGATGAGGTCGGCCTTGGCCATGGACAGCGAGAGGTCGAAGAGCAGCGGGGCCAAAAAGAAGGTCGCCGCGAGCCAGGCCACGGCCACGCCCGTCAGCAGCAGCACCCCGGGCAGGGGCACCGGGGCCTCGGGCAGGCTTACCGGCGGGGCGGTCTCATAGCGGAAGACCACCGGGCCAATGAGCGCCGCGCCCAGGATGATCCAGGCCGGGCCGATGCCATAGAGAAAGAGCCCGCAGGCCAGGAGCGTCAGGGCCACGCGGCGCGGGCCGCGTGCGTACTTGAGCCAGAAATCGTAGACCGCCAGCGCGATGATGCCGAGCACCACGAAGGACAGGCCCTGCATGGCCGCGGTGGTGACGGCCAGGCCCTGGGCCGCGTGGTACAGGGCCGAGAGCGCGGTGATGAGCAAAAAGGCGGGCAGGGCGAAGCCCAGGAACCCGGCCAGGGCGCCGGGCAGGCCGCGCAGGGTCAGGCCGGTGTAGGCGGACATCTGCATGAGCGTGCCGCCCGGGATGGCCTGGCAGACCGAGAGCCCGAGCTTGAAGCCCTCGGCCGTGAGCCAGCCGCGCCTGAGGATGTGCTCGCGCATGAGCGGCATCATGGCCGGGCCGCCGTAGGCCGTGGCGCCCACGCGCAGAAAGCAGCGGAAGATCTCCGGCAGGGTGGCCGGGGATTTGGGGGGAGCCGCGTCCAGGATCGCATCCTGGATCGCATCCGGGGCCGCAGGGGGGGAGGCTTGCGGGGCGGAACTCACGGGTGCAGGAGCTCCGCGCGGATTTTGACCACCACCTTGCGCAAGCGTTGCGGGGCCGGGCTGGTCTTGCACTGGGAGAGGTGCGCGTCCTGGGGCAGGTACAGGGCGAACTGGCCGGGGTGCAGCGTGAACAGGGCGTTGAAGCGGTCCGGGTGCTCGAAGAAGGCCGCGTCCTTGGCCGCGTCATAGGGCGCCTTCTCGTCCAGCTCCTCCAGGCAGAAGCGGGCGTGGACCTCCGGGCCTCCGGTGGGCGCGGTCAGGGGCACGTGGATGTCCGCATAGATGCGGTGCGCCTCGAGGGTGGTGTCCAGCAGGTTCTTGGTCTCGAAGTCGAAGACCACGGCGTAGATGTCGCGGTTGTTGCCACCGCTCAGGCCGCCGGGGAGCTCGATGGCGTGCTCGCCCAGGGCTGTTTCCGCGGTGATGGTCTGCAGCCAGCCAAAGGCCGCGTTCCACGCGGGCAGGGCGAAGTACAGCGGCCAGTTGGCCAGGGAGTCGAGGATCATGGGTGCTCCGGGGGTGAGGACCGGCTGCCTATTGCAGCGAGGCCGGGGTGTTGGTCTTGGGGATCAGGGTGCTGCCGTCGCTGCCCTTGATCTGCCTGGCGGGCTGTTTGGCCGGGG
>JANXYI010000277.1 GCA_025350085.1 Deltaproteobacteria bacterium | reverse complement strand
CCTGCCGTAACGTGTGGGCATGGCCCACGACCGCTTCATCGCACACATCGACATGGATGCGTTTTTCGCCTCCGTGGAGCAGCTGGACCACCCGGAGTGGCGGGGGCTGCCGCTGGCCGTGGGCGACGGCCCGCGTTCGGTGGTCTCGGCCGCGAGCTACGAGATCCGCAAGTTCGGGGTGCGCTCGGCCATGGCCGTGGCCCAGGCCAGGAAGCTGTGCCCGCACGGGCTGTTCGTGCCGGTGCGCATGTGGCGCTACAAGGAGTTTTCGCGCCGGGTCATGGCCGTGCTGCAACACTTCTCGCCCCTGGTGGAGCAGGCGTCCGTGGACGAGGCGTACCTGGATGTGACGGGCATGGAGCGGCTGTTCGGCCCGCCGGAGGAGCTGGCGGCCGCCATCCGCGCCGAGGTACTGCGGGAAACGGGGCTGACCTGCTCCGTGGGTATCGCTCCGGTGCGCTTCCTGGCCAAGATCGCCTCGGACTACAACAAGCCCGATGGCCAGACCATCCTGCGCGAGCCGGACGTGCGCGCCTTTCTGGACCAGCTGCCGGTGCAGAAGATCCCGGGCGTGGGCGGCCGAACCCTGGAGATCCTAACCGGCCTGGGCGTGCGCCTGGCGGGCGACGTTCTGCGCCATCCCCCGGAGTTCTGGCAACAGAAGCTCGGCGAGCGCGGCCTGTGGCTCTTTGAGCTGGCCCAGGGCCTTGATGACCGGCCGGTGACGCCCTTCACCCCGGCCAAGTCCACGAGCGCGGAGAACACGTTCTCGCGCGACACCCGCGACCCCGTGGTGCTGCGGCGCTGGCTCTTGCTGCAAAGCGAGCGCGTGGGCGCGGACATGCGCGCTCAAGGCGTGCGCGGCCGCACCGTGACCCTCAAGGCCACCTTCGCCGACTTCCGCAGGATCACGCGTTCGCGCACGCTGTCCGAGCCGGTGCAGGACACCAAAAGCATCTTTGAGACGGCGCTGGCGCTGCTTGCCGAACTGAACCCGCGCCAGGACCTGCGGCTCATCGGCGTGGGCGTGTCGCAGTTCGGCGAAAAGCCCAGACAGCTTTCGCTGCTTACACCCGAGACCCCGGCCAGGCCCAAGACCGCCCTGGACAACGCGCTGGACGCCGTGCGCGGCCGTTTTGGCAAGGGGGCCATCGTGCGCGGCGATTTGCTGGATTTTGATGAGTGAAGGAAAAGATGCCTCCGGCGGCCGGGTGGCATGATGCCCCCCGGCCCCCCCCAAAGGGGAGCGAGGGACTAAAAATCAACGCGCGGCAGGGCTTAAACCCGCCGCGCGCTGCTGTTACCTGTTCAGGCTGCTTTTGCGGAGCGCGAATTCGTCCGCTAGTGAGCCCGCGAGGGAACCCCGCAGGTGATGTGCGCAGCTTCAGGGCTGTAGGAAAGGCAGCCCGCACCCCTGCTCCGGTCTATGGAGATGAAGCCAAGGCCGGGCAACTCCACCTTATCGCCGTTCTCCAGCCCCTTCATGGGCACGGAAAACACGACATCCAAGATACTGAGCGCCAGGTCGTCGTCTACAACGATGTCGGGCAGAGCGTCCCTGAGCGCGTTCACATAGGTCTTCTTGGTGATCATAACGGTTCCTCCTGTGGGTTCGGGTTGGAGGGAAACCGTCGCCTCCGGAGCCATTCCCTGGAGGGCGGTGAAAATGAAATTCAAGTTCAATATAGGTAGGGGGCCTAGAGTTGTCAAGGCCACCAAGGATATTGCCCTGCCCTTTCAGCATGCCGAGAACCGCGGTCCGCGGCGAGGTGTGCGCAGTGGAGTGAGCAGCCCAAACAACCCTCACCCTGCTTGCGCCCGGCCCCCGGCCAGCCCGAGGCGGCCCTGCCCTGCACCCTGGACCCCGTGCGCGGGTGCAACGGCAATGGGCCGGAAATCTGGGGAGTTGACGGGGAGGCGGCTGGGCTAGAGCCAGCGCGGGGTTCTCTTCTTGTAGCGACGGTAGGCCTCGCCGAGTTCCGCCTCGGTCTTGGCCTCCTCCAGGGGCACAAAATGGAGGGCCAGGCCGCCAAAGACCGCCAGGGGCACCAGGAGCGCCGCCAGGTTTCCTGAAAGCAGGGCCGCGCCGAGCAGCAGCAGCACCAGGCCCAGGTAGATGGGGTTGCGCGTCCGGCGGAAGATGCCGCTGTCCACCAGTTTGACGCTGCGGGCAAAGGTGGGGGTGGTTTTGTGCCGCAGCAGGGCCAGCAGCCCGGCCAGGGCGCTCAACGCGCCCAGGATCGCCAGGCCAGCGCCGAGCAGCGCCGTCGGCCCGGCGAGGAGGTTGAGTTCCGGCAAAAAGACGCGCAGGCTGCAGATGGCGGCCAGTCCAGAGAGCAGGTACAGGGGCGGCAGGGGCAGCAGCTTCATTATCGCGTCCTTCGGGAACAACAACTCACACACTGGGGATTCCAAAGGGCCTCAGGCCCTTTGGCGGGGTTCAGGGGCAGCGCCCCTGATATTTCTTCGCTCAGTCTTTCCACTTCCACCATTTCAGGCGCTCGGGGTCCGGGCGGGGCGTCTCGGCAAAGTACACGGCCTGGCGCAGCACGTAGAGCATGCAGCGGTCCACGTGGCTTCCGGCCAGGGCTTCGAGTTCGGCGTACAGGGCCTGGGGATCGCGGCCGCGCAGATCGGCAACCGAGCGCAGGCCCAGGTTCCAGAGGTCCAGGGCAATGGCCTGACCCACGCCGGGGATGCGCCGGAGTTCCTTGAGGACAAGCGGATCAGGGGCGGTGCGCATGGTCGGCTCCGGGCCTTGGCCTCTGGGCCTACCTTCGGGCATACACCTCGTCCAGGATGGCCTTGGCGCCTGCGGCCAGCATCTGCTCGGCCAGCCGCGCGCCCAGGTTCCAGGCATCAGCCGTCGGGCCTGCTATGCTCTGGCGGATGGGGTTCTCGCCACAGACCCCGGCCACGAAGCCGGTAAGGGTCAGGCTCTCGCCGTCAAGCTGGCTCCAGGCCGCGATGGGCACCTGGCAGCCGCCGTCGAGCCCGGTGAGGAACCCGCGCTCCGCCGCCACCTGGGCCGCGGTCTCGGGGTGATTGAGGAAGGACAAAAGCTCGGCCATTTCCGGCCGGTCGCGGCGGTACTCGATGCCGAGCGCGCCCTGGGCCACGGCAGGCAGAAAGCGCGGGGGCCCCAGGATCTCGACCTTGGGCGCGGTGAGGCCCAGGCGGTTCAAGCCCGCGGTGGCCACGACGATGGCGTCGAACTGGCCTTCCATGAGCTTGCGCACCCGGGTGTCCAGGTTGCCACGCAGGGACTCGACCACGAGGTCGGGCCGAAGCGTCAGCAGCTGGGCCTGGCGGCGCAGGCTGCTGGTGCCGATCTTCGCGCCCCTGGGCAGGGCGTCCAGGCCGTCGTACTGGACGGAGAGCAGGCTGTCCGTGGGCGCCTCGCGCACGGGATTGACGCCGACCACGAGCTCGGGGGGCAGCTGTGTGGGCACGTCCTTCATGCTGTGCACGGCCAAGTCCGCGCGGCCGTCCAGTAGCGCCTCCTCGATCTCCTTCACGAACAGGCCCTTGCCGCCGACCTTGGCCAGGGGCACGTCCAGGATCATGTCGCCAGTGGTCTTGATCTTGAGCAGCGAAACTGCCAGGCCGGGGTACTCGGCGCGCAGGAGCGCGGAGATGTGCTCGGCCTGCCAGAGGGCCAGCATGCTGCCGCGGGTGGCGATGGTGATTTTTTTCATTCCGCCACCGATCAGCCGCAGGAGGAGCAGGAGCCGCCGGAGCAGCCCGCGCAGCCTCCGCCCGAACGCGCGGGCGCGGCCTGGGCCACCGGGGCGTCGTCGCCACCACCGCCGCCGCTGACCTTGCTGCGGCAGCAGCTCATGAGCTTCTGGGTCTTGGCGGAGCCGCACTTGGGGCAGAGCACGGGCTCGCCCTCGCCAAAGACCAGCTCTTCGAACTGGGTTTTGCACTTCTTGCAGGTGTACTCAAATATGGGCATGACGCGTCCTCGCTTGAGTTGTTGCCCCTTGCAGGGCCGCCAAGGCATAGCTCAAAACCGCACCACTGGCAACGCGGCAGGGGGGCTTCGCCCCCTGCAAGGGCCAGCGCGCCAAGACAATCTGGAAGGATAAGCATCCCAGCCGCAGAGGCAAGCCGTGCGGCTGGCGCGCGGCGCAAAAAATGGGGCGGCCAGGTGAATTCTCCTGGCCGCCCCGTGCATTTCAGGGACCTTGTCGCGGCCGACCGCTAGGAGGTCTTGGCCTTCTTGGGCTTGACCTTGGGCTTGGCCACAGCCTTGGCAGCGGGCTTGGCCGGGGCCTTGGGCTTGGCAGCGGGTTTCGCCTTGGCAGCGGGTTTCGCCTTGGCAGCAGGCTTCGCCTTGGCAGCGGGCTTGGCCTGGGCCTTGGCGTCCATGCGCACCAGGGGCCAGACCTCTTCCACGCGCTCCACGAACTTGATGTTGATGCGCGCGCGCAGGTCCTCGGGGATGTCCTGCAGGTCCTTCTTGTTCTGGGCCGGGATAAGCACGCGCTTCATGCCCTGGGCCACGGCCGCCAGGATCTTCTCCTTGATGCCGCCCACGGGTAGCACCCTGCCGCGCAGGGAGATCTCGCCGGTCATGCAGGTCTCGGCGTTCACCGGGATGCCCGTGAGCGCGGAGATGAGCGCCGTGACCAGCGTCACGCCGGCCGAGGGGCCGTCCTTGGGCGTGGCGCCCGCAGGCACGTGGATGTGGATGTCGCGCTTCTTGTGGAAGTCCGTGGGGATGCCGTATTTGACGGCATTGGCCCGCGCCAGCGACACCGCGGCCTGGGCCGACTCCTTCATGACATCGCCCAGCTTGCCCGTGAGGGTGAGCTTGCCGTTGCCGGGCATGGTCGTGACCTCCACGTGCAGCATCTCGCCGCCATAGGGCGTCCAGGCCAGGCCCGTGGCCACGCCCGGGGGCAGCACCAGCTCCTTCTCGTCTTCCAGGAAGCGCGGGGTGCCCAGGTACTTGTGCAGGTTCTTCTCGTTGACGCTAAAGGGCCCCTTTTCGCCCTCGGCCTTCTTGCGGGCCAGCTTGCGGCAGATTGAGCCGATCTCGCGCTCCAGGTTGCGCAGGCCCGCCTCGCGCGTGTACTCGCGCACGATCTGGGCCAGCACCTCGTCCGTGAGCTTGACCTCGGACTCCTTGAGTCCGTTGTCCTTAGCCTGGCGCGGCATGACGAAGCGCCGGGCGATCTTGACCTTCTCCTGCTCGGTGTAGCCGGGGATGCGGATAACCTCCATGCGGTCGAGCAGCGGGCCCGGGATGGTGTCCAGCGTATTGGCCGTGCAGACGAACATGACCGCGGACAGGTCAAAGGGCACGTTCAGGTAGTGGTCGGTGAAGGAGAAGTTCTGCTCCGGGTCCAGCACCTCCAGCAGGGCCGAGGACGGG
>JANXYI010000249.1 GCA_025350085.1 Deltaproteobacteria bacterium | reverse complement strand
CCCATGTTCTTGCCGCTGGAAAAGACGAAGGCGCCGGACACCTTGTGGTTGATGTGCATGACCGCGCTGACCACGTAGTCCTGCTCGCCGAGCTCGCGGCCCTCCTGGGGACGCTCCTTCTTGGGGGTCAGGAAGTATCTGGTCACGATGGGCGGGTTCTTGATGGCCAGGACCTTGCGCGTGGGGATGGGCTCGGCCAGGTGCACGGTGAAGTAGTGTTTGAGCACCTCTTCGGCGTTGTCCAGCGCGGCCTGGGTGTCGCACATGAGGTGGAAGGCGTACTTGTCGGCCAGGTCCGGGTAGATGCCGTAGGCCGCGAACCCACCGCCCAGGCCGTTTCCGCGGTCGTGCATGCAGGCCATGGACTGGATGGGCATGTTGCCCGGGATGAGCCCGCGCTTCTTGTGGATGACCCCGAACACGCCGCAGCCGGAGATGTCCTTCTGGAAGTCGTAATAACGATCAGGTGCTTTCATCTGCTCAGTGCTCCCTGCGCAATCTGGATATGTCTCTGGAACCGTGGGACGCCCTAACGGGCGGCCTTGGCCGGGGCCGGGTTCCAGGTCTCGTCAAACAGCTTCTCTGGCCAGAGGAAGACCTCGGGACCGGCGTTGATGAGCTTGTCCTTGGCCTCGCCCGCGAGCTTCATCTCGAACTTGATGAAGGCGGTGTACATGCCGGCCTTGTCGATGTCGCCCACGAGCACGTAGCCCACCAGCTTCTCGTCGCGGAACACGAGCTTGCGGTAGATCTCCTTCTCCTGGTCCAGCACGGCGTGGACCTCGAAGTCCGGGTCGTTCTCAGGCGGATTGACCAGGCCCACCGAGATGGTCGGCAGCCCGTAGAAGCTGATGGAGTTCATGGGCAGGCCGCCCTGGTAGGGCTGCTTGGCGCCAGCCATGTTGCGGCCCGAGGCAAAGCCCTGATTGTAGGCATTGGGCCAGATGGGCACCACGCGGCGCTCGCCGGAGAGCTGGTCCATGGCCTGGGCCACGTCGCCCGCGGCGTACACGTCCTTGGCGCTGGTCATCAGCTTGTCGTCGACCATGATGCCGCGCTCGACCGTGATCCCGGCCTCCTTGGCGATGGCGCTGTGCGGCACCACGCCGATGGCCACCACGACCACATCGCAGTCCAGGAACCGGCCGTCGGTGAGCAGTACGCCCTTGACCCGGCCGTTCTTGTTGCGCTGGATCTCCTTGGCCGTGACCCCGCAGTTGACCTCGATGCCGACCTTCTTCAGGCGGTTGGCGGCGAGCGCCCCGGCCTTTTCGTCAAACCCGGCCGAGAGGATGCGCGGGGCCAGCTCCACGATGGTCACGCCCACGCCACGGTCGTGCAGGCTCTCCGCAGCCTTGAGCCCGATGAGCCCGCCGCCGATGACCACGGCGCGCTTGATCTTGCTCGAGAGCTCGATGAGCGTCTGGGCGTGGGCCAGGGTGGTGAAGCTGTAAATGTCCGCGCCCTGGACCCCGGGGATGGGCGGGATGAAGGGGATGCCGCCGGTGGCGATGAGCAGGCGGTCATAGGCGATGGTCTCGCCCTTGTCCGTGGTCACGGCCTTCTTGGCCGTGTCGATCCCGGTCACCGTGGTGCCGAGCCTGAGCTCCGCCTTGTTGCGCACGTAGTAGTCTTCGCTGCGCAGGGCCAGGCGGTCCACGCTGAGTTTGCCCGCCAGCAGGTAGGAGATGAGCGGGCGGCCATAGGCGGCGGAGTCCTCCGCGCCGATGACGACGATCTTCGCCTTCTGGTCCTGGCGGCGGATGCCTTCGATGGCGCCGATGGAGGCCACGCCGTTGCCGATGATCACGTAAGTCATAGCAGCCTCTTGAGCTTTGCGTTTCGCGACGGGCATAGGCCCTCCTAGCGTTCCTCTTGCTTCAGCGCCAAATTGGGGCAGGCGGCCACGCAGGCCGGTCCGCCGGGGCGATCAAAGCACAGGTCGCACTTGACGATCTTGTTCTCCAGGGGGTGCCGGGCAATGGCACCGAACGGGCAGGCCATGAGACAGGACCAGCAGCCCACGCACTTCTCGCGGTCGTAGGTGGTGCGGCCGCTCTCGGGGTCCTTCTGCAGGGCGCCGGAGATGCAGGCGGCCACGCAGGCGGGCTCGTCGCAGTGGCGGCAGGACAGCGCCACGCAGGTAGGGCCGCGTTCGTGCACGTGCTTGCACGGGGACAGCCCGTCGCTCGTGCGCTCGACCGTGTAGGCCAGGATCAGGTCCTTGCTCTTGGAGTGCGCGGTCAGGCAGGCCAGCTCGCAGATGTGGCAGCCGATGCAGTATTCCTTGTCGGGGTAGACGCGTTTCATTGGGTGACTCCCTTAGCGACCGGCGTGCTTGACGCCCAGGATGTCCATCTCGGTGTCGGACAGGCCCACGGCCCGCAGCTTGTCGCGGTTGCCGCGCAGGCTCTCGATGGAATTAAGGCCCATGCCGCCGAGCATCTCCTCGATCTCGTGGCCCCAGGCATGCACCAGATTGACGAGCTTCTTGGCCGCCACGTCCGGGTTCTGACGCTTGGCCAGCTTGGCGTCGTTGGTGGCGATGCCCCAGGGGCACTTGCCGGTGTAGCACTTGCCGCACAGCGTGCAGCCCACGGCCAGAAGCGCCGCAGTGGCGAAGTACACTGCGTCGGCGCCGAGCGCGATGGCCTTGACCACGTCGGCGCTGCAGCGGATGCCGCCCGCGGCCACGATGGAGGCGCGGCTCCTGATGCCCTCGTCGCGCAGGCGCTGGTCCACCTGGGCCAGCGCCAGCTCGATGGGGATGCCCACGTTGTCGCGGATCATGCCCGGGGCCGCGCCCGTGCCGCCGCGCATGCCGTCGATGGCCACGATGTCCGCCCCGGCGCGCACGATGCCCGAGGCGATGGCGGCCACGTTGTGCACGGCCGCGATCTTGACCGAGACGGGCACGCGGTACTCGCTGGCCTCTTTGAGCGCGTAGATGAGCTGGTGCAGGTCTTCAATGGAGTAGATGTCGTGGTGCGGGGCCGGGGAGATGGCGTCGGACCCGAGCGGCACCATGCGCGTCACAGACACCATCTCGTTGATCTTCTCGCCGGGCAGGTGCCCGCCGATGCCGGGCTTGGCGCCCTGGCCGACCTTGATCTCGATGCCTGCGCCCGCGTTCAGGAAGTCGCGGTGCACGCCGAAGCGGCCCGAGGCCACCTGGACGATGGTGTTCTTGCCATACTGGTAGAGGCTCTTGTGCAGGCCGCCCTCACCGGTGTTGTAGCAGATGCCGAGCTCGGTGGCGGCTCTAGCCATGGCGATGTGCAGGTTGAAATTGATGGAGCCGAAGCTCATGGCCGAGAACATCATCGGGTAGTTGAGCTCGATGTTCGGGGTCAGACGGGTCTTGAGCTTGGGGCTGCCGTCCTTGGTCTTGGTGAACTCAAGCTTGTCCGGCTTGGCGCCCAGGAAGGTCTTGAGCTCCATGGGCTCGCGCAGCGGGTCGATGGAGGGGTTGGTGACCTGGCTGGCATCAAGCAGCATCTTGTCCCAGTAGACCGGGATATTCCCCACCGGGCTGCCCATGCCGGTCAGCAGCACGCCACCGGTGTCGGCCTGCTTGTAGATGTACTTGATGAACTCCGGCTTCCAGAGGGCGTTGTCCCGGAAGTCCGACTTCTTTTTCTGGATCAGCAGGGCCGAGGTCGGGCACAGCGCCTCGCAGCGGTGGCAGCCCACACACTTGGCGTTGTCGTGCATGACCTTCTGGCGCGACTCGTCCCAGTAGTGCGCCTCGTACGCGCACTGCCGGACGCAGACCTTGCAGTTGATGCATTTGTCCTTGTCGCGGTCAATGGAGAATTCGTGGTAGTTTCGGTTGATCGGTTGGAAAAGCAAAACCGTTACCTCGCTCCAAAGGGTTTGGCTGAACGTGCCTTGGGATGAGCCGATCCCCGCCCGGGAAACAATCCCTGGGCTACCGGGAAAGGGGTCGACAGAAAATCACAAGGTCCTAGCGCTGTCAACAATTGATTACACAAATGGTATGAAATTGCCAAAAGCGTCACATTTTTCCGGGCTGGACGGTCGGGAACCAACGGCGCTCAAGGCTTGCGAAGCCCTTGGCGTCCGCTGTCCCGGCAGGGAGGCCAAAGGCATCAGGCGTCTGCGGCCCAGTGCAGCAGGCCCAGCGCGTGGGCGTCGAGCAGGAGCGGATGGTGCGGCAGGATGCGCACGGTGAAGCCGAAGCGGCCGGCCTCGGCCGGCAGCACCTCGCCGCGGTAGAGGTGCCAGCCGTCGCCCAGGTCCTTTTCCGAGACCATGACCGCGGTCTTGCGGCTGGTGAAGCCCGAGTCCTGGGACACGGGGCCGTAGTAGATCTCCACCTGCACGTCGCGCGGGGAGAGCCCGTCGAGCTGCACCTGGGCCTCCACCAGCACCGGTTCCTCCACAAAGACCTTCTCGTGGGTCTCGGTGGTGATCTCGCGGATGGCCAGGTTGCCCCAGCGGGTCATGAGCTTCATGCGCCACTCGGCCAGGTCCTTGGCCGCGCGGAAATCGTCCTCGACCAGGCTCTGGTAGTTGCGGCACGAGGGCAGATAGGCCCGCTCCGCGTAGTCCTCGACCATGCGGTGGGCGTTGTAGACCGGCCCCAGCTCGCGCAGGGCGCTCTTCATCTTGCGTATCCAGGTGCGCGGCAGGTTCCCGTGGCCGCGCTCGTAGAACTCCGGGAGCACGTCGTTCTCCAGGATGTTGAACAGCGTCTGGCTCTCCACAAAGTCCTGGTACTCGGTGTCCTCGTACTCCTCGCCCCGGCCGATGGCCCAGCCCAGGCTGTTGTCCTGGCGGTAGGCCTCGGCCCACCAGCCGTCCAGGGTGGAAAGCTGGAGCACGCCGTTGGCCAGCGCCTTCATGCCGCTGGTGCCGCAGGCCTCCAGCGGGCGGCGGGGGTTGTTCAGCCAGACGTCGCAGCCCTGGACCATGCGGCTGGCGATCTTCATGTCGTAGTCCTCGAGAAAGACCATGGACAGGCGGCAGTCGTCGCGGCGGCAGAGCTGCACCAGCTCCTGGATGATCTTCTTGCCCTCGTTGTCGTTGGGATGCGCCTTGCCCGCAAAGATGAACTGCACGCGCTGCGTGGTGTTGCACAAGAGGCGCACCAGGCGCTCCTTGTCCATGAGCAGCAGGTTGGCGCGCTTGTAGGTGGCAAAACGCCGGGCAAAGCCGATGGTCAGGGCCTGGGGGTCCAGCACCTCGTCGGCCTGCTGGAGCTCCGTGTGCCGCGCGCCCTTTTCCATGAGCTGCTTGCGCAGGCGCTTGCGCACGAAGTCGACGAGCCGCACGCGCAGGCGCTCGTGGGTGCGCCAGATCTCGGCGTCCGGGATGGATTCGGACTGGTTCCACACGCGCACGCAGTCCGAGTCCTCGCGCCAGTTGCCCAGGTAGCGGTCGTAGAGGATGGCCATGTCCGTGGCCACCCAGGTGGGCATGTGCACACCGTTGGTGATGGAACCGATGGGCACGTCCTCCACGGGGTTCTGGGGCCAGACCTTCTGCCACAGGCCCCGGGAAACATGGCCGTGCAGCCTGGACACGCCGTTACTGAAGCGCGAAAGCCTGAGCGCCAGCACGGTCATGCAGAACTGCTCGCCCTCGTCGCGCGGGTCCTCCCGGCCGAGCGCCAGAAAGACCTTGAAGGCCAGGTTCAGCTTGCGCGAGTAGTCCTCGAAATAGGTGCGCATGAGCTCCGGCGGGAAGCGGTCGTTGCCTGCGGGCACCGGGGTGTGCGTGGTGAACACGCTGGACGAGGCGGTGAGCTCCGAGGCGGCCTCAAAGGACAGGCCGTGCTCCTGCATGTACACGCGGATGCGCTCCAGTCCCGCAAAGGCCGAGTGCCCCTCGTTCATGTGGATGACCATGGGCACGATGCCGAGCTGGGTCAGGGCCTTGATGCCGCCGATGCCGAGCAGGATCTCCTGCTGCAGGCGCATCTCCAGGTTGCCGCCGTAGAGGCGCGAGGTCACGGGCCTGAACTGCGGCGCGTTCTCGGGCACGTTGGAGTCCAGCAGGTACAGGCGCACCTTGCCCACCTGGACCTCCCAGACCCGGGCCAGCATCTGCTGCCCCAAAACGTCCACGCCCACGACCACGGGGTTGCCGTCCACGTCCAGGGCCAGCTTCATGGGCATCTGCTCGAACTCGGAGTCCGGGTAGCGCTCCTGCTGCCAGGCGTCCGGGGTCATGTACTGGCGGAAGTAGCCCTCGCGGTACAGAAGCCCCACGCCCACGAGCGGGATGTTCAGGTCGCTGGCGGATTTCAAATGGTCGCCCGCCAGGATGCCCAGGCCCCCGGAATAGATGGGCAGGCTCATGGCGATGCCGTATTCCAGGCTGAAGTAGGCCACGCAGGGGGCGCCCGCCTGTCCCGCGGGGAACCGGAAGGCCGAGTGCTTGCGCGCCAGGTAGTGGTCCAGGGCGCGCTTGGCGTCGTTCAGGCGCTGGATGAAGAAGTCGTCGCGCGCCAGCTCCTCGATGCGGCGCTGGGGCAGGCGGTTTAGGAGCAGCACCGGGTTCTGCTGGCAGGCGGTCCAGAGGCTGTGGTCAATGGTGGTGAACAGGTTGGTCAGGTCGTTGTTCCAGGAGAACCAGAGGTTGTAGGCGATGTCCCACAGGGGCTCGAGCTTGGGGGGCAGCTTGGGGACGACGCTGAACACGCGCAAAGCCTGCATTGGGACTCCTTGGGGATCAGGGGAGGTGTCTTTGGACGCTTGCAGCGTATAAAGGCTGGGGGAAAAAAGCAAGCTCCAGCGCCAGCCCTTGGCCGCAGCCATCTCCGTCATTGACAGGACCGCCTTTTCCGGAGAAAGGAAAGCTCTTTGGTTCGCTGGAGGTTGTTGCATGAACGAGCCGATCATAGCTGCGCCTGAACCCATCCAAGTGCGGGTGCGTTTTCTGCACCCGGTCTGGGACGAGCACAGGCTGGAATACGCCACCGCGCATTCCGTGGGCCTGGACCTGCGCGCCTGCCTCGACACCGCGGACCTGCTCATCCCGGCCGGGGGCCGCGCGGCCATCCCCACGGGCGTGGCCATCGAGATCATGGCGCCCGGCGTGGCCGGGTTCGTCTATTCGCGCAGCGGCCTGGGCACCAGGGACGGGCTTACCGTGAGCCAGGGCGTTGGGGTCATTGACCCGGACTACCGCGGCCAGATCATGGTCTCGCTCTTGAACACCTCGGGCGAGCCGCGACTGATCGAGCGCGGCCAGCGCATCGCCCAGCTCCTGTTCCAGAGCTGCTTCACGGCCGACCTTGTACCCGTGGCCGAGCTTGGAACCACGGAGCGCGGGGCAGGCGGTTTCGGCCACACGGGCAAGATCTAGCGCAATAGAGTAAGGTGAGAGAGAGGGAGACAGACATGAGCCAAGCCTACGACACTCTGGTCAGCCGGGACAAGAAGGTGCTCTGCCAGACCTATGGCCGCTATCCCCTGGCCATTGAAAAGGCCGTGGGCGCGCGGCTGTTTGATCTGAACGGCCGGGAATATATCGACCTGCTGGCAGGCATCGCCGTGGCCAACCTGGGCCACAGCCACCCGGAGCTCTTGGCCGTCATGCACGAGGAAGCAGCCAGGCTCATCCACGTGAGCAACCTGTTCTACCAGCCCCGGCAGGTGGACCTGGCCGAGAAGCTGCTCGCCACCTGCGCCTGCGACCGGGTTTTTTTCTGCAACTCCGGGGCCGAGGCCAACGAGGCGGCCATCAAGCTCGCCCGGCGCTTCATGCGCACCGTGCGCTACCGCGACGCGCACGAGATCATCACCCTCACGGGCTCGTTCCACGGCCGGACCCTGGCCACGCTCACGGCCACGGGCCAATCCGGGCGCATCAAGGAGGGCTTCGAGCCCCTGCCCCAGGGCATCTTCAGCGTGCCCATGGGCGACATCGAGGCGCTCCGGGCCGCGGTCAGCGGAAAAACCGCCGGGGTGCTCATCGAGATGGTCCAGGGCGAGGGCGGCGTGCTGCCCCTGCCCGAGGCCTACGTGCGCGCCGTAGCGGACCTCTGCCAGGAGGCCAACTGCCTGTTCATGATCGACGAGATCCAGACCGGGCTGTGCCGCACCGGCCGCTTCTGGGCGCACCAGCACTTTAACCTCGCGCCGGACATCTTCACCACGTCCAAGGGCCTGGCCAACGGCCTGCCCATGGGCGCCATGCTGGCCAAGGAGCATGTGGCCAGAGGCTTTGTGCCCGGAAGCCACGCCACGACCTTTGGCGGCGGCGGGATGTTGTCCGCCGTGGCCTGCAAGGTCGTGGACATCCTCCTGCGCGACGACCTAGCTGGACGCGCCCGGGAGCTCGGGAAACTGACCATGGATGCCGTGCAGAAGGTCCAGGTCGCGCTGCCAGGCAAGATTGCGCACATCCGGGGCCAGGGCCTGATGATCGGCATCGAACTCTCCGAACCCGGCGAGGCCGTGCATGCAGAGCTGCGGGAGCGCGGCTTTGTCTGCAACCTGGCCCACGGCAAGGTGCTGCGGCTCCTGCCGCCGCTGACCATCGAAGCCGACGATCTGCTTGCCTTTGTTGCCGCTCTGGAGGATATTCTGAGGCAGG
>JANXYI010000239.1 GCA_025350085.1 Deltaproteobacteria bacterium | reverse complement strand
TCGTCCCCCATCGCCGAATACATCGCCGCGCTCCTGGCCTCGGAGCGCCTGGGCCGGCAGGTCTGCCACCACCGGCTCGTGCCCGGCCGCGAGGCCGAGTTCGCCGAGCCCCGGCGGCCCTGGCCCAAGGCCGTGCGCGAGGTGCTGGCGGCCAAGGGCATCGACGCGCTCTACAGCCACCAGGCGCTCGCGGCGGACCTGATGCGCGCGGGGCGCCATGTGGTGGTGGCCACGCCCACGGCCAGCGGCAAGACGTTTGCCTTCCAATTGCCCATCATCGAGGCCGTGCTCGCGAACCCCGATTCCAGAGCGCTGGCCATCTACCCCCTGAAAGCCCTGGCCCAGGACCAGCTGCGCGGGTTCAACGAGCTGATCGCGGGCCTGCCAGGTCCCCTGTCCGGCCCGAAGGGCCCAACCGCCGCCATCTACGACGGCGACACCACGCCCTCGCAGCGCGCCAAGATCTGCAAGAAGCCGCCCAACCTGCTCTTAACCAACCCGGAGATGCTGCACCTGTCGCTGCTGCCGCACCACGGCACCTGGGCCCCGGTCTTTGCCACGCTCACGCACATCGTGATTGACGAGGTGCACACCTATCGCGGGGTGCTGGGCGCGCACATGAGCCAGGTGCTGCGGCGCATGCAGCGCATCTGCCGCTACTACGGGAGCGACCCGGTCTTCGTGTTCTGCTCGGCCACGGTGGGCAATCCGGCCGAGCTCTGCCAGCTCTTGACCGGGCTCGAACCCGTGGCTGTCACCGAGTCTGGAGCGCCAGCCGGTGCGCGGCACATGGTCTTTTTTAACCCCGAGGACTCGCCCGCCACGGCGGCCATCCAGCTCCTGCAGGCGGCGCTTTCGCGCGGGCTCAAGACCATCGTCTATGCCCAGAGCCGCCGCATGACCGAGCTCATTGCCCTGTGGGCCAGCGAAAAGAGCGGCCAATACCGGGACAAGATCAGCGCCTACCGCGCGGGCTTTTTGCCCGAGGAACGCCGCGAGATCGAGGGCCGCATGGCCTCGGGCGAACTGCTCGCGGTGATCAGCACCAGCGCGCTGGAGCTGGGCATCGACATCGGCGGGCTCGACGTCTGCATCCTGGTGGGCTACCCGGGCAGCGTCATGGCCACCCTGCAGCGCGGCGGCCGCGTGGGCCGCGCCCAGCAGGAATCGGCCGTGGTCCTTGTTGCGCAGGAAGATGCCCTGGACCAGTACTTCATGCGCCACCCCGAGGACTTCTTCGCCCGCCCGCCGGAACGGGCCGTGCTCAACCCCGAGAACCCGGTGATCCTGCCGCGCCACCTCATCTGCGCAGCGGCCGAGCTGCCGCTGGTGCCAAGCGAGACGTACCTCGCCAGCCCCGGCGTCCAGGCCGCGCTGGACGGGCTCCTCAACACGGGCAAGCTCTACTGGAGCGCCGACGGCCGCGACATCATCTCCCCGCGCAAGCGGCCGCAACGCGAGGTGGACCTGCGCGGGGCCGGGTCGCAGGTCGCAATCGAGGACGCCGAGACCGGGGCCATCATCGGGGCCGTGGACTCCCTGCGCGCCTGCCGCGAGACCCACCCCGGCGCGGTGTACCTGCACCGCGGCCGCACCTGGCTGGTGGAGTCCCTGGACCTGCCCGGGGCCACGGCCAGGGTCCGCCCGGCCCGCGTGGGCTACTACACCCGTGTGCGCTCCAGCAAGGACACGGAGATTCTCGAAATCTACGACCGCCGCGAGGTGCTGGGCACACGTTTCACCCTGGCCCGGCTCAAGGTCACGGAGCAGGTCACGGGGTACGAAAAACGCTCCACCAAGGGCGGCAACCTGCTGGGCCTGATGCCGCTGGACCTGCCCCCCAGCGTGTTCGAGACCGAGGGCCTCTGGCTCGACGTGCCCGACGAGGCCCGGCGCGCGGCTGAGGCCGAATACCTGCACTTCATGGGCGGCATCCACGCCCTGGAACACGCGGCCATCGGCATCCTGCCGCTCTTGGTCATGACGGACAGAAACGACCTGGGCGGCATCTCCACGCCCCTGCACCCGCAGACCGGCGGCGCGGCCGTGTTCATCTACGACGGCATGCCCGGCGGCGCAGGCCTGACGCGCGAAGCCTTTGCCCGCGCCGAGGAACTCCTCGTCCGCACGCTCGAAGTGGTGCGCGGCTGCCCCTGCGAGCTGGGCTGCCCGAGCTGCGTACATTCGCCCAAGTGCGGCTCCGGCAACCGGCCCATCGACAAGGCCGCGGCCGCTTTCCTGCTGCGCGAGCTGTCCTGCGGCGCGCCCGGCCCCGACATCACGCCCGAAATCACTCTGCCCGAGGAGGCCGCCATGCCCAAGGAAGCAACCCTGCCCGGTATCGAAATGCCCGCCGTGCACATTCCCAAACGCTTCGCCGTGCTGGACGTGGAGACCAGGCGCAGCGCGGCCGAGGTGGGCGGCTGGACCCGGCCGGACCTCATGGGCGTGTCCATCGCCGTGCTCTACGACTCCGAGCTGGACGACTTCATCGACTACCAGGAGCACGAGATCCCGCAGCTGGCCGAGCATCTGCGCTCCTTCGATCTGGTGGTGGGCTTCAACATCCTGCGGTTTGACTACGGCGTGCTGGCCGGGATACACCCCTTCGCCTACACGCGCCTGCCCACGCTGGACATGCTGGCCCACGTGCACGAGCGCCTGGGCTACCGGCTCAAGCTGGACAACCTGGCCCAGGCCACCCTGAACGTGGGCAAGAGCGCCGACGGCCTGCAGGCGCTCCAGTGGTGGGCCGAGGGCCGCCTGGACGAG
>JANXYI010000184.1 GCA_025350085.1 Deltaproteobacteria bacterium | reverse complement strand
CGGCCAGCCCAGCCGAGGCTTCCGCCTTCGCCCCCCTTAGCCCATACGGGGGTTCCAAGGGGCCTCAGGCCCCTTGGCCGCCGGAGGCATATTCTCTCTCCCTCTCCCTCCTACTCGAACCCCAGCGCGCGGATGATGCTGCTGGACACGAGCATGCCGGTGCGGGTGAGGCGCAGGCGGCCCTTATTCAGGCGCACGAGCTCTTTTTGGCGCAGGGCCTGGATAATGGCGCTGTGGGTGGCCAGCAGGTTCTGGCCGGAAAGCGCGCGGTATTCGGCCAGGTCCAGGCCCTTGGCGGTGCGCAGGGCGAGCATGAGCCGTTCCTGGGCGAGAATTTCAGGGGAGAGGGTTTCGCGCTGATGCAGGCCGATGCGGTGTTCGCGCACGAGCTCGGCCCAGGCGCGCAGGTCTTCGGGGTTGGTCCAGCGCAGGCTGCCCAGGGTGGAGGTGGCCCCGGGGCCGAGGCCCAGATAGTCGCGGCCTTCCCAGCAGGCCTGGTTGTGGCGGCAGGCCTGGCCCAGGCGGGCAAAGTTGGAGATCTCGTATTGCAGGTAGCCCGCGTCTTCGAGGATGTCGCCAGTGTGCATATACATGTGCGCCAGTTCGCGCTCCGGGGGCAGCTGGCGTTCGTCCTCAGGGGCTTCGGCGAGCCCCTCAGCCAATGGCGTCCCGGGCTCCAGCGACAGGCCGTAGCAGGACAGATGCTCGGGCGAGAGCTCGATGGCGCGGCGCAGGGATTCCAGCCATTGCCCTTCGCGCTGGCCGGGCAGGCCCCAGATGAGGTCCAGGCTCAGGTTGGCAAACCCGGCGCTGCGGGCGCGGGTGGCGGCCTCCCAGGCTTGCCTGGCGCTGTGCGGGCGGCCGAGCAGGGACAGCTCCTCGTCGCGGAAGCTCTGCACGCCCAGGCTCAGGCGGTTGACGCCAAGGCTGCGCGCGGCCTGCAAGAAGTCCTGGGTGGCGGACTCGGGGTTGGCCTCCAGGGTAATCTCGACGCCCTGCGCGAGGTCGAAGTGCTGGCGCAGGCCGCCCATGATCCGGGAGAGGGCGTCCGTGGGCAGCAGGCTCGGGGTGCCGCCGCCGAAAAACGCCGTGGGCACGCTCAACCGGCCCAGGCGCCCGGCCCAGAGGGCCATCTCCTCCAGGAGCAGCGGCAGGTAGGCCTCAAGCTCGCCCTCGCGCACAGGCTCGGAGAAGAAGGCGCAGTAGCGGCACTTGGCCCGGCAGAAGGGGACGTGGATGTAGAGGGAGGCGGAAGGAGCGTTCCGGGTGGCGTCAGCGCACATAGCGGCGGGCGCCCATGTAGCGCTTGGCCCAGTAGGCGTCGTCCATGTTGGCCTCGGAGATGCTGCGGCCGCGCCTGGGGCTGTGCACGAAGATCCCGTCTTCCATGTAGATGCCGACGTGCCAGCGGCCGCGGCGGTTGATCTTGTAGAACACGAGGTCGCCTGCGCGCAGTTCGTGGCGGCCGATGCGCTCGCCGACCCCGAACTGCTCCCTGGCGGTGCGCGGGAGCTTGAAGTCGTGCTGCTGGAAGGTCCACTGGGTGAATCCGGAGCAGTCGAAACCGGTGCTCGGGATGGACCCGCCCCAGCGGTAGCGGCGGCCCTTCTGGGTCAGGCCGGTGCGCACGATGTCCAGGCCCAGCGACGGCGGCAGCTTGGACAGCCGTTCCAGGCGGGCCTCCACCTCCAGGTCGTCCAGGGAGGGGAACTCGGGGATGTCCGTGGCCTTGGGCGGGGCCTCGGCCAGGCCTTTGGGGCGGAAGGCCGCGGCGCCGGGCGCCAGCGGTCCGGGCACAGGCGCGGGTTTGGGGGGGGCGGCCACCGGGGCCTGTTCGGATTCGGGAAGATGCTGTTCGGCCAGCAGGCCGCTGTTCTGGGCGCGGATGGGGTCGGGCTCGCTCAGGTTCACGGGCGCGCGCAGGGCCGAGACCGTTGCGGACACGCAGGCGGACAGGGACAGTAGCACGAAGAGCGCGGCCAGCAGGGCCAGGGCCGTGGCTCGGGGCTGTGCGGCCTGACCCGGAAGGGCCGCCGGGGATGGTCTGCAGGCCTTGGGCAGGGGGAGGCCCGGTCTGCGTGGTGCAGCGGTCACGTCTGGTCCAACTCCTTGGGGGCTGCTCGCAGCCAACGTCTCCGCTGGGGGAGGCGGCGCAGGGCGGCCTGGTGCCGGGACCGGTCCGTAAGCCCGCCGAGTGCGGCGGGGACGCAAGAAAGGGGAGACCGGACATCGACTTTCGGGAGCTATAGCCCGATTGTCCAGCCCGAGCCAAGGGAAAATACATGCACATCGCGCCACGGGTCCGTTGCACGGCCAAGGGTGGCGCTGGATCTCCCGGCCCCTTGACCGGTGGTTTAGTCCACGCTATCGAGAAGCCTGAAATCGCCTTGTGGCAGACCCTGCCAAAGGCTATCGGCAAGCGCCGATTCTCAACGGTGCAGGCCGACAGCACAGACCGAGGACAAAGGCACGCGACGAGCTTGCTCAAAAAGGGGGCGGGGGTGGCTACGCAAACATATACGCACCGCGATCTGGCCCGGCTCCTCGGGGTCTCGGAAACCACGGTGAAAAGCTACCGCAGCAAATTCCCGACCTTTCTACCCGTGGCCCGGGAAGGCAAGCCTGTGCGCCTGCATCCCGAGGCCCTGGATGTCTGTCGGCGCATCCGCAATCATTTTGCCGACGGCCTGACGATTCTTCAGACATCAGTGCTATTACATGCTGAATTCAAAGAGTATCCGCACAATCGGCGCTTATCGACAGCCAAGGGGTTGGCCGGCGCGGGCGGCCTGGAGCCCGGCCTGGGGGAACGCCTGGAGGGCCTGGTCCAGGCCCAGGAACTGGCCGGTCGGCGCCTGGAACAGCTGGAGGCTGAGGTGCGCAACCTGGCCACCCTGGAGGCCGCATCCAAGGCGCTGGTGGCCGAGCTGCTCCAGGAGCTGCGCGCCGCGCGCACGGCCCAAACCTCAAGCCAACCCGCTCCCCCGCCCCTGCCGGGAGCCGTGAAACCGGCTGGACCCCCCGGGTCCGCCGGACCCGAGACGACCGGCCCCACAATGGCCACGGCGCGCAAGATCGTCACCATGCACGACCAGACAGGGGCGTCAGCCGCCTCTGCCCTGGGCCGCGAGCCCCGGCCCGAGGCACCCTTTGGGCCGCCCGCCCGGCCCGGCCCGGACTTTCTGGGGCTGCCCGCAGTGATCCGCTCGGAACGCGGCGAGCTCCTGGGCCTGCCCGGCGGCCAGTCCGTGGCCCGGCTGCTGGAAATGCTGACGCCCCCGGGCAGCGGGCCGGTGTCCTGGTCCCAGGAGGGTCCGGAGGCCTGGACCTGCGTGCTGCCCCTGGCCCCGGCCCTGACCCGCGAAATATCCTTTGAGCGCACCACCACCCCGCGCGGCAACCTCGTGGGCCTCCTCCGGCGCCTGCGCACGCGCTCCGGCTCGGGCGAGACCGAGGCCAGCCCGTCAGAATTGCAGGAACTCTTCCGCCGGGTGCGCGGCCCGCTGGGCTAGGCCACGTCGGCCTTCAGCCGCTCACGCTTGAGCAGCGCCGGGAACAGGCGCATCCACAGGACCACCACCACCAGGGTCGCCACCCCGCCCAGCACCACGGCAGGCACCGTGCCGAACCAGGCCGCCGTGACCCCGGACTCGAACTCGCCCAGCTGGTTGGACGTGCCGATGAACATGGCGTTCACGGCGCTGACCCGGCCGCGCATCCCGTCCGGCGTCTCCAACTGCACCAGGGACTGGCGCACCACCACGCTGACCATGTCCGCAGCGCCGAGCACGGCCAGGGCCGCAAGCGACAGCGGGAAGGAGCGCGACAGGCCGAAGACGATGGTGGCCAGGCCGAACAGCGCCACGGCCGCGAACATGATGCGGCCCACGCCGCGGCGCAGGGTGCTGCGCGCCAGAACCAGGGACATGCACAGCGCGCCCACGGCGGGCGCGGCCCGCAGGAGCCCCAGACCCCAGGGGCCGGTGCCCAGAATGTCGCGGGCAAAGACCGGGAGCAGGGCCGTGGCCCCGCCGAGAAGCACGGAAAAGAGGTCCAGCGAGATGGCCCCGAGGATCTCCGGTCGGCTGCGGATGTAGGTGATGCCGCCGAGCACCGAGCGCAGGGTGGCGGGCTCGCGCTCATGGGTGCGCGCCGGGGAGCGGACGCCGTACAGGGCCGCGATGGACAGGGCCAGGACCAGGGCGCAGACGCTGTAGACCGTGCCTGGCCCGGCAATATAGAGCGCCCCGCCCAGGGCCGGGCCCACGATGATGCCCACCTGTCGGCCGGAGGCGCTGAGGGCCAGGGCTCGCGGCAGCTGGCGCGGCTCGACCAGGCTGGGCAGCAGCGCGGACATGGTGGGGTACACAAAGGCCCGGGCCGCGCCCAAGACGCAGGCGCAGGCCAGCACCGCTGCCTCGGTGAGACTGTGGGTAAAGCTTCCGGCGGCCAGGAGCCCGGTTACGACAAGCAGCACGGCCTGGCAGACCATGACCACGCGGCGGCGCTCGAAACGGTCGGCCACGTGGCCCACCACCAGGGTCAGGGCAAACTGCGGCAGGAACTGGGCCAGACCCACCAGGCCCAGGCTGAGCGCGCTGTTCGTGAGCTCGTAGATCTGCCAGCCCACGGCCACGGTGAGCATGTTGTAGGCCAGGTAGTCTGCGGTCTGGGCGCAGACGAAGCGCGGGAACGCCGTCTCCCGCAGGCCCTGAATGTACTGTGTCGAGTGCTCCATGCCGGACCCCCTTGCGGCCGGGGGAAACTACGCCTTCCGCTGCCAGGGGGCAACAGCCAAGGGGCCCGGGTTCCGGTCCGGCTAGCCCACGACCTCGAAGCCGATCTTCTCGATGGCTCGCTTGACCACCACGGGGTCCACGGGCGTGGCGGGCGCTGTCTCGTCATAGCTCGCCCGGCCCGAGAGCAGGTCCACGTTCACGTTGGCCACGCCGGGGATGGCCTCCAGGGCCTTGGCAACAGACATGCGGCAGTGGTTGCAGGTCATGCCCTTCACGATGATGCTCGGCATGGGGGCTCCTTTGGGTTCAGGTTGGAGTGAAAAGGCGCAGGCGCAGGGCGTTGCCGACCACGGTGACGGAGCTTAAGCCCATGGCCGTGCCCGCGAGCACGGGGTTGAGCGTGGGCCCGCCAAAGGCGAAGAGCAGCCCGGCAGCCACCGGGATGCCGATGGTGTTGAAGGCAAAGGCCCAGAACAGGTTCTGGCGGATGTTGCGCATGGCCGCGCGCGAGAGCGCCAGGGCCGTGAGCACGCCGGTGAGCCCCTCGCGCATGAGCACGATGTCCCCGGACTCCACGGCCGCGTCGATGCCCGAGCCCATGGCCAGGCCCACATCGGCCAGGGCCAGGGCCGGGGCGTCGTTGACCCCGTCGCCGACCATGGCCACCCTGAGCCCGCGCGCCTGGAGCCCCGCGATCTCGGCGGCCTTGCCGTCGGGCAGGACCCCGGCCACGACCTCGTCCAGCCAGCCCCCGGCCTCGCGCGCCCGCGCAGCCACAGCCGCGGCCGTGCGTTCGTTGTCGCCGCTGAGCATCACCAGCCGCAGGCCCAGGCTGTGCAGCCGCGCCAGGACCGCCGGGGCCTCGGGCCGGAGCCTGTCGGCCACGCCGAGCACTGCCGCGGGCCTGCCGTCCAGCTCCAGGCAGAGCGGCGTCATGCCCAGGGCCGACAGGCGCGCCACGGCCTCGGCCAGGGGGCTGCCATGCCCATTGGGGGCGAACCCCGCGCCAGCAAAGGCGGCGTTGCCGATGCGCAGCCTGAGGCCCGCCACCACGGCCTCCACCCCGCGCCCAGGCAGGGACTGGAAGCTCTCGGGCACGGGCACGAACAGGCCGCGCCTAGTGGCCTCGGCCAGCACGGCCTGGGCCAGCGGGTGCTCGGAGCGGCTCTCGGCCCCGGCGGACAGGGCCAGGAGCTCGTTCTCGGAGATGCCGAGCTCCGGCGCGCTGACAAACTCGGCCAGCTCGGGCCGGCCAAAGGTCAGGGTGCCGGTCTTGTCAAAGACCACGGCCTGGATGGCCCCGGCGGCCTGCAGGGCCTCGCCGCTCTTGATGAGCACCCCGAGCTGCGCACCCCGACCCGTGGCCACCATGATGGACATGGGCGTGGCCAGGCCCATGGCGCAGGGGCAAGCGATGACCAACACCGCGGTAAAGATCCTGAGCGCGAAGCCCGGCGTCTGGCCCGCCAGGAGCCAGGCCAGCCCGGCGGCCACGGCCACGGCCATGACCAAGGGCACGAAGACCGCGCTGAGGCGGTCGGCCAGGTTGGCGATGGGCGCCTTGGAGCCTTGGGCCTGCTGCACCAGGTCCACAATGCGCGCCAGCAGCGTGTCCTCGCCGGTCTTCTCGGCCACAATGGTCAGCGCGCCCGCGCCGTTCAAAGTGCCTGCGGCCACGCGGCCGCCCGGCTCCTTGGCCACGGGCAAACTCTCGCCCGTGAGCAGGCTCTCGTCCACGGCGCTGAGGCCTTCCCGCACCAGCCCGTCCACGGGCAGGCGCTCGCCCGGGCGCACCAGGACCACGTCGCCCGGGGCCACCTCGGCCGCAGGCAGGCGCACCTCCTCTGGCCCCAGCGCCCCCTCACGCAGCACGGTGGCCGTTTCCGGGGCCAGGCGCACCAGGGCGCGCACCGCGTCGGAGGTCTTGAGCCGGGAGCGCGCCTCCAGGTACTTGCCGAGCGAGATCATGGCCAGGAGCACCGCCGCGGACTCGAAATAGAGGTCCTGGGCGCGGTTCAGGGCGTCGTGGCCCAGCCCCGGCGACAGCCCCTGCGACAAGACTATAAGCGCGGTGTTCCACAGGCTGTGCACAAAGGCTGCGCCCGTGCCGATGGCCACCAGCGAATCCATGTTCGGCGCCCGCCGAAATAGTGCCGGAAGTCCGCGCAGGTAGAAGCCCCGCCCGGCAAAGAGCACCGGCAGGGTCAAGAGGAGCTGGGTGCAGGCAAAGACGGCCGGGCTGTGCTCCGGGTGCAGCAACATGGGCAGGGGCAGGCCCGCCATGTGGCCCATGGACAGGTAAAGCAGGGGCAGGGCAAAGGCAAAGGCCGGGATGAGTTCGCGGCGCTGCGCGGCCAGGCGCACCCCTGCGGCGCGGCGGCGCTCCTCGAACAGCGCGGCCGAACGCGAGACGATCTGCGAGCCGAACCCGGCCTCGTCGATGAGCTGGCGCAGGGCCTGGGGCCGGGTGAGCCCCGGGTCGTAGACGATGGAGGCCGTCTCGGCGGCCAGGTTCACGTTGGCTGACAGCACACCCTCGGCGGCGCGCAGCACACGCTCGATGCGGGCTGAGCAGGCCGCGCAGGTCATGCCCGTGAGGGCCAGGAAGAGCGTGGCCCCGGCACCGTCACCCTTGGAACCCCCGAAGGGGGCGAAGAGGGCTGCAAACCCGGCGTCCCTTATGAGCTGGCCCAGGACCTCGGGGCTGGTGCGCCCAGGATCGTAGACCACGGTCAGGCTCTCGGCGGCCAGGCTGACCTCGGCCGAAAGCACGCCCTCGGTGGCGCGCAGGATGCGCTCGATGCGCGCAGAGCAGGCCGCGCAGTGCATGCCCTCGATGCTCGCCCTGGCCGTGACATCCTGTCCCATGAATCCTCCCGGAAAGCCTGTACCGACCCCCAGAGATAATACCTGACCAGGGTATGTAAAGCCCCCCTGGCCCCATTCTCCCTACGCCCGGCCCGGCCGGTCCGCAAGGGCCGGGATTCCCGGAGCCGTACCTTGCCTGCCGGGCAGGACTGCGCTAGGAAAACGACTGGCCTCTCTTCCTTCAGCCCGGAGCCCGCGTGACCGAACCGCCCCCTGTTGCCCGGCCTGAAGCCGACCCTGGCCCGCGCCCAGGTTCATGCCCAGGCCCGGGCCGCCCCCTGTCGCCCGCCGGTGTGCTGGTGGCACTCTCGACCGCAGCCCTGCTCGTGTTCCTGCTGCGCGGGGCCCAGCTTCCCGAGGGCGCCCTGCGCCTCGTGGTGCTAGGCCTGGCCCTGGTCCTGGCCGGGGGCCTGCTGGCCCAGGCCGTGGCCCTGCGCCGGGCCAGGGCCAGGCTCGCCGACCTCGAGGCCGGCCAAGAGGTGCGCGTGGTGCGCGACATCTCCCAGCGCCTCAAGCTGGAGGCCAGCCTGCGCCAGGCCCAGCTCAGCGTGGACAGCGCGGGTGACATGATCTTCTGGGTCGCCGTGGCCGACGCACACATCCGCTACGTCAACAGCGCCGCCTGCCGGGCCCTGGGCTATACCTGCGCGGAGCTGCTGAACCTGCGCGCCTGGGACATCAACCCTTCGCGCACCATGGAGAACTGGCCCGCGACCTGCGTCCTGGTGCGCGCCACCGGGCAGGCCACCTACGAGGCCATGTTCCGCACCAAGGCCGGGCTGGACCTCCCGGTGGAGGTCAACGCCTCCCTGGTGGAGCACGAGGGCCAGGAATACATGCTCGGCATGGTGCGCGACCTCTCCGAGCGCAAGCAGGCCGAGGAGCGCCTCCAGGGCGAGGTGCTGCTGAACCGCCGCCTGGCCGAAGTGGCCCGCGCCCTCATAAGCGCCGAACCCGATCTCACGGGCATCACGAACACGCTGCTGGAGAGCGCCCGGGAGCTCACGGGCAGCCGCCACGGCTACGTGTCCATCATCGACCAGCGCACCGGCAACCTGCTGTCGCACACCTTGACGGCCATGGTGCCCGGCGATGGGTGCGCGGTCTCGTCAGGGCCGCCGGTCTTCCGGATGAACGCCGACGGCTCCTACCCCGGCCTCTGGGGCCATAGCCTGAACACCCGCCGGGGCTTCTACGACAACGCTCCGGCCGAGCATCCCAGCGCAGGAGGCCTGCCCCAGGGCCACGTGCCCCTGCGCCAGTTCCTCAGTGTGCCGGCCGTGGTCAAGGGTCGCCTAGTGGGGCAGATCGCCCTGGCCAACCCGGACCGCGACTACGACGGCGTGGACCTGTCCGCCGTGGAGGCCCTGGCCGACCTCTTTGCCCTGGGCGCGGAACAGATCCTCTCCCACGGCGCGCTCCAGGAGGCCAAGGAGGCTGCTGAGGCCTCCAGCCGGGTCAAGGGCGAGTTCTTGGCCAGCATGACCCACGAGGTGCGTACGCCCTTGAACGGCGTGCTGGGCATGCTCCAAGTGTTGCAGGCCACCCGGCTCGACACGGACCAGCAGGCGTCCGTGCGCATCGCCCTTGATTCCGCCGAACGCCTGCACCAGCTCTTGAGCAACGTCCTGGAGTTTGCCCGGCTGGACACCGCCCCGCCCGAACGGCCGGACTGCCTGAGCTTCCCGCCCACGGACCTGCTGCAGTCCCTGGCCGCTGTCACCGCGCCCAAGGCCTCGGCCAAGGGGCTTGTCTTTCGCGCCGAGGCCGAGCCTGGCTTGCCGGAACTCATGCGCTCCGACCCGGCGGAGCTGCGCCAGTGCCTGGAATATCTGCTGGACAACGCCGTGAAGTTCACCGAGACCGGGCTGGTGCGCTTAAGCGCCGGGCCCTCCCAGGGCCTGGACGGGCTGGTGCGCGTGGCCTTTTGCGTGGAGGACTCGGGCATCGGCATCCCGGCGGACAAGCGCGAGGCCATGTTCGAGGCCTTTGCCCAGGCCGACGCGAGCATCACCCGCACCTTTGGCGGCGCGGGCCTGGGGCTGGCCATCGCGCGCCGGCTGGCCCGGCGCCTGGGCGGCGGCATCACGGTCCAGGACCGCCCGGGCGGCGGCACCGTCATGACCTTGACCGTCCCGGCCGACTGCTCGCCCCGCCGCCCCTGAAACAACCGGCTGGCCTTGCCTGCGCGCCTTTTGGCGCGAACCTTGCTTCTCCCCTTGCGGGGGCGCCGCGCGTGAGCGGCCGAGAGCCCCCAAGGAGGAACCCCATGACCCGGCCCGTACAAGCCGCCATCCTGCCGGCCCTCGCCGCGGCCCTGTTCTTCTCCCTGGCGGCCCTGGCCTCCCAGCGGGGCGAGATCAGCGAGATGAAGCGCCTGACCCAGAGCGAATACCGCGCCGAGGTGGCGCACATGCTCGTCTCCGACCCCGAGTACCTGCGCCGCCTGGAGCAGCAGGGCAAGCCCAACGCCCTGGTCACGGTGACGGCCTACAACGCCGACCCGGCCCAGACCGACAGCGACCCGGACATTGCGGCCAGCATGCGCCATGTGCGCCCCGGCACCATTGCCGTATCCCGCGACCTCTTTGACCGGGGCTGGGTCTTCGGCCGCAAGGTGCGCCTGGAGGGCCTCGGCATCTTCGAGATCAACGACCTCATGGCCGCCCGGCACAACCACGCCGTGGATGTCTTCATCGGCAGCAACAGCGCGTGCGTGGCCTTTGGCAAGCGCCGCGCCAAGGCCGCCCTGCTGAACATCTAGCCCCCTGCCCCAGCCAATGCAAAAGGCCCGCCCCGGATGGTTCCGGAGCGGGCCTTGCTTGCGTTTGTACGGCTGGCCTAGGGCTTCTTGGCCTCGGCAGCGGGCTTGGCAGGCTCGGCAGCGGGCTTGGCGGCAGCGGGCTTGGCAGCGTCGGGCTTGGCGGCGTCGAGCTTGGCGGCGTCGGCGCCAGCAGCAACAGCGGGCTTGGCGTTCAGGTCGATGGTGGTCTTGTTGAACTCTTCGATGACCTTGTTGGTGATGTCGCTGGACTCCTCAAAGGACAGAACCACGTCCTTGGCCAGGACCACGTCAACCTTGTTGTCCTTGCGGTACTTCTCCAGGATCTTGTTGAAATTCTCCTGCAGGAGGCCGACCACGCGCTGCTGCTCGGAGCCCATGGTGGTCTGGTACCTGGTGATGGCCTCCTGGAAGGCGGCGGCGTTCTCCTGGGACTGCTTGGCCTGGACCTTCTCCTGGGCGGCCTTGGCCTCGGCCTGGAGCTCAGTGCTCTTGGTGCGCAGGTAGGCCATGGCGTCCTGGCCGGGCTTGGACTCGCGGAAGACCTTGGCCCCGTCGACCACGGCGATCTTGGGGGAGTTGTTGCAGGCGGCGAGCAGGCTGGCCACGGCCACCAGGAGCAGGAAGGTGCAGAATTTCTTCATCTTGTGAATCCTCTTTGTGTTTGGCGTCTATGCCTCGCGCCCCTCTTGCATGCCGCCAGGGACGGGCAGGGCTTGATCATTACCCCTCATCGCTGCCCTTTGCAAGTGCGCAGCCCGCCCCAGGCCCGGCCCGGCGGGGATTTGCGGCAAGGGGCGGGCAGAACTCCGCGGCCCCGGGCGTCAGGCTCCCGCCCGCGGCATAGAGCACGAGCGGGGCCAGGAGCTTGAAGTCCGGCCGCCCGGCGCGCTGCCCTCTGCGCTGACAATCCAGCAGCACCAGCCGGGGCGCAAGACCTGAATCCCCTAGGATACGCAGGAGTTCCGGCAGGCGCTCGGCCAGGTGCACCACGAACAGCTGGCCGCGCGGACGCAGGCAGCGTACCGCGCAGGCGGCAAAGGCGGCGAACCCGCCCGGCCCCTCGAAGCGCGCCCGGTCCCGGGCCGCGTCCGGGCAGGCCCGGCCTGTGCCGGGCTGGCGGAAGGGCGGATTGGCCAGGGCCAGATCCATGCCTGGGCCTGGGCCTGGGCCTGGGCCAGAGCAACAAAAATCCTGCACGTCGGCCAACTCGGCCCGGAAGCGCTTGTCCAGGCCCAGGCTGCGGGCGTTGTCCTCGGCCGCGGCCACCATCTCCGGACTG
>JANXYI010000168.1 GCA_025350085.1 Deltaproteobacteria bacterium | reverse complement strand
GCGTCCGGCCTGGCCGGGGTCGAAGGCGTGTTGCAGGACGTTCATCACCAGGTTGGTCAGGATCTGGGAGAACACGCCGGGGTAGGAGTCGAGCTCGAGTTCCGGATCGCAGACAAGGTCCACGGCCAGGGCGGTGTTCTTGAGGTGCGGCCTGAGCGACAGCAGGACCTGCTCCAGGTAGTCGCGCAGGCGGAACACCCGGCGCTCCTCGGTGGAACGGTCCACGGCCACCTGCTTGAAGCTGCGGATGAGGTCCGAGGCGCGCTTCAGGTTGGCCAGGATCATGTGCGTGGACTCGTCGCAGAGGGTCAGGAATTCCTCCAGCTGCGCGCGCTTGAGCGCCCCGGCCCGGAACTCCTCGAGCATGGTCTTGGTGCGGTCCTCCAGGTGCGAGGCCGCGGTGACGCCGATGCCCACGGGCGTGTTGATCTCATGGGCCACGCCCGCCACCAGTCCGCCGAGGGAGGCCATCTTCTCGGACTGGATGAGATGCAGCTGGGCCTGGGACAGGCGCTCCATGGCCGCGGTCAGCTCCTTGTTGGCCGCTGCCAGCTCCCTGGTGCGGCTCTCAACCCGCTCTTCCAGGAACTCGTTCAGATGGCAGACCTCGTCCTCAAAGGCGCGGCGCTCCTGTTCGCGCTCCTGCAGCGCCTGGGCCATGGAGTCGAAGGCCTGGCCCAGGCGTCCGAGCTCGTCGCTGCCGTGGGCCAGGCCGCTGCGTGCCTCGAGTTCCCCGGCCCCCAGGCGCCCGGCCGCGGCAAGCAGCCCCTTGAGCTTGCGGACCACGGCCACCTCGCCGAGCGCCCAGGCCGAGCCCATGAACAGCACGGCGGCCACGAAGAGCAGGACCAGATTGCGCCGGACCACGCCGCGCGCCTGGGCGAGCGCCTCGTCCAGGGGAATCCCCAGCCGGATCATGAGGTAGGGGAAGGGCGCCCCGGTAAAGTGCAGGCGCTTGAAGGCGTAGAGCCGCAGCACCCCGTCCACGCCAACCTCCCGGAAGGTCCCGGCGTTCTCCGGGCCGGACATCCGCTCGATCATGCGCGGCAGATCGCTGACCCAGGTGTACTTTTCGGTTTCCGGGAAACGGGTCAGGCGCATGCCCTTGGCGTCGGTCAGGGTGAAGACCGAGCCTGCGGGCAGCCCGGCGTCGGAGAACAGGGCGCCGAAGTGGTTGAGGTCAAAGGCCGCCAGCACGACGCCCTTGACCTGGCCCGTGGTTCCGGCAAAGGGCTGGGCAAAGTCGATGACCACCCGCTTGACGTCGCGCAGGTAGACATAGTCGCCGGTGACGAAGTCGCCCCTGGCCACGGCGGCCTTGAAATAGGCGGCCTCGGCCAGTTTCCCGTCCTGGCGCGCGGTGATCCGGTCCGGGGCACGGACCAGGACCTCGCCCCGGACATCGGCCAGGGCCAGGGAAACATAGACCGGGTTGCGCTGCTGGATGTCCTCCAGGAGTTCCTGGCAGGCCGGGCGGTCCAGGCTGCGGACCTCGGAGGTCTTGGCCAGGGTGGCCAGCAGCAGGCGCGCGTTCTCCACGATGCGCTCGTGGTGCGCGGCCATGTTCTGCACCTGATGCAGGGCATAGGTCTCGGCGTCGCTGACCACGTTCTCTTCGAGCTCGCGGCCGGTAAGGACCATGATCACCACGGCCGGCAGTGCCGCGGCAAGCATGAGGGCGATCAGGCGGGTGCGGATGGAGATGGTCATCATGCCCCCGACGCAGAGGTCCTGGGACCAGGAATGCCTTGTCTTGTCCTGCCAGCCGTAGCGCGCAAGGCCAGCACCGTCAAGCAACGGGCACAGCCAACGGTTGTTGCGCGCCTCCGGCTGCTGCTGTGGGGCCTGAGGCCCCCTCGGTCTTATGTAGGAAACTCAAAAAGGTGAAGAATCAGGTGGCTGCCCGCAAGGCGACCACCTGTTTGTTTTGGCTGCGGCGGGGGAGCTCCGCATTCTCCTGTCAAGAGGGAATCATTGTCCTTTTAGCGGCCCCAAACGGGTGATTTTTGTCCAGCGCATAAAGGCCGTGCTATATTCCATTGAAAGACCATGGGAGGTCAGATATGGAAACAAGCAGCGAGAACAAGCACATTTGGACCTGGGTGAGCCCGGATGGCAAGTCCATGCATGCTGGCATCAGCACCAAGCCCGGCGCGGGCGACGAGCCGCAGCCCTACAACACAGGCGACGGGAGATATGTGCCGTTCACCGTGGCCGCTTCGGACGGGCTCTTAGGCGGCAACGAGGTGCGCGGGAAGGTGACGCCGCCGCAGAAGGACACGTATCCGCCCCCGCCGCCAGCGCCCAAGGAGCCGCACCTGACCTACGGCCAGAGCACGGGAGAAATGACGAACGCTCAAGGGGAACTGACAGGTAGGGGCTACTCGGGCAAAGGGGAAGCAAAGAAGCAGGTCGAGAGAGAGGGCGAAAAAAATATTGGGCCCATCCCGCGTGGGAACTACAGAGTTGCTGAGATCGTTGACGACCCCAACGATCTTCGTTGTCAGCAAATGGGGCCGCACATCCTGCGCCTGGAACCGGCGGACCAAGCCACGCGGGACAGGTTGGCCGCAATGGGCAGGGACGGCTTCTACATACACGGAGGTGGCGCGGATGCGTCCACAGGCTGCATCATCATGGGCCCGAAAGTCAGGGCGGGAATCGGCAAGGGCGAACTCCTGCATGTTCGGCGCTGACATGTTGCGCAAGGTGCTTGGCGTTGCGGTCTTTCTGTCCGTCTTGTCGTTCAGCGCCGCGAGCCACGCGGAGATGTTTTCCTCGGCAGAGGAATTCCTTATGCATGACTGGAGAGAGGAGGACCGTTCCGGGCTGAACCCCTCTGGCCACGCGGGGGGGGCCGCGCGGGCATTGCCATTGGCAGTCGGCCCGCTGCCTGTTCCGGGGCGGTTTCTGAAGGTCGAGACCACGCCCTTTGACCGCATCCCACAGATCATGGGTCCGGGCCGGGAATCTTCACCCGCCTGGCCTCTGGCCGAAGGTTTTCCCGGCCGCTGCTATGTGTCCAGCCGAGACGGTGACGCCACCGCGCTCTTGTTCATCTGGGGCACGAACGACATGGCCCAGTGCATTGCGGTGTTCAAGTCGAGGGGGC
>JANXYI010000167.1 GCA_025350085.1 Deltaproteobacteria bacterium | reverse complement strand
CGGCCCGGTGTGGCCCAGGCGGCGCGAGGCCGAGTCCGCGCCGAGCGGGCCCACGGTGCCGGCCCCGAGGGTGCGGTCGTCCGCGGCGTAGTAGACGATGAGGTTGCGGGCGCTGTGGCAGATGAAGCGGCCCTCGCGATTGTTCTCCAGGGCCTCGTTGAAGACGTCGGCCGCGACCATGAAGATGTTCCGGAACATGAGCGGCACCTGGCCCTTGCGGTGGTAGCGCGACCAGCAGAACAGGGCCTGGCGCAGCACGCGGTTGCCCATGGAGTGGGCCAGCACGCTCATGCGCTTGAGGCAGGGCGCCTCGCCGTTCTTCACGGACTCGCGCCAGACCAGGAACTTCTCCAGGGCGCGGGCAAAGGCGATGCCGCTCTGCTCCGCGGCGATCTGGTCCTCGTGGAAGTCCTTGAGCGGGGTCATGCCGTTGTCGCAGGGCCAGATGACCGGCACCACATCCACCAGCCCCTTGTCCTGCTCGTCGAACAGGGCCTGCAGCTTCTCGGCCATGGGGAAGATCTGCTCCTCCGGGAACTGGGCCGAGTCATGGATGTAGAAAAGAATCTGGCGCGCCGGAGACTTGCGCAGGGCCTTCATGAAATTCTCGTTGCCCAGCTCCACATAGGCCTTCTTGGCGTCGTCGCGCCAGCAGAAGTACACAGACTGGGCAGCCTCGTTGTTGTCCAGATCGAAGCTCACCTTGCGCATCTCCGAGGATCTGTTACCCTCGACGAACGGCCTGTTGGTGATGAAGAACATGGGGGGCTCCTTTGGGGGCTAACGCGAATACGTCGCTAGGGCACTGTTATGTATCCTCAACAGTGCGCCCTTGTCCAGCAGGCGACAGGCGGGGGAGGAGGGGGAGGCTTACTGCAGGGCTTGGGCGAGGTGCCCGGAGACGATCTCCCGGGTGGCGAAGCTGACGACCTTCCGGAACCTGTTCCAGACGAGCGCCTCCTGCTTGTAGCCGCAGTTGAGCTCGCAGGAGAAAAGTTCGCCGCTCGGCACAGGGAGGAATCTGCGGCCCACGCAAAGGGGGCGCAGGCCCGTGTCGTAGGCGTGGACATTGGCCTGGAACTGCTCGATGTTGCGCCTGCGGGCCTGCCGGGACTTGATGGGCTGCATGGCCTGGTCGTAGCAGGGGTCGGCGTTGTGCAGCACATGCCCGGAGCCGTCCACGAAGATGTTCCGGCGGCCGGAGATGCCCACGCGCGCGCCGAAGTCCGCGTCCTCCTCGCCATACACCCCGTAGTCTTCGCAGAAATTGCCCAGCTCGGCGCGCACGGCGCGCGAGGTCATAAGGCAGGCCCCGCCGCAGAACTCCACCTCAAAGACGGCCGTGGGGCCGATCCACATGGTGGGCAATGAGGCGTCAGGAATGACCTTGTAGGCCACGGCCCCGACGCCTAAACCGGGCTTGAAGAACTGCGTCAGGTTCGTGAGCCAGCCCTGGTGCAGGATCTCGATGTCATTGTCGAGCTTGAGGAAATAGTCGGCGTCGGCCGCGGCCCAGCCCGTGTTGCAGGCGCAGGCCACGCCCATGTTCTTCTCGAAGAGCGTCAGGTGCCGGATTTGTCCCTGGGCGTGAAGATCGCGCAGGTACGCGCGCGTGCCGTCAGTGCTGGCATTGTCCACCACGCACAGGGCATGCGGCTCGCGGGTATGGCGCAGCACGGACTCGATGGTCCGGCGTGTGAGCGCCAGCCGGTTGTGGGTGACGATGGTGATGTTGACCAAGGGACGCTGCATAGGGCCTCCAGCTGTGCGCAGAGAAAGCAAGAAACGCACCAGCAGGCAAGCCTTGCCGGGTACTCTACGGGCAGCGGGGCACCAGGGACTCGAAGGCCTTGGTCTCCGGCAGATAGCTGAACAGCTCGCCGGACTCGAAATCGAAGTACCAGCCGTGCAGGTACAAATGGCCCGCCTCCACGCGTTCGCGGAGCCAGGGGAAGGTGAGCAGGTTGTCCAGCGAGATGAGGATGGCCGCCTGCTCGCAGG
>JANXYI010000144.1 GCA_025350085.1 Deltaproteobacteria bacterium | reverse complement strand
CCTGCGCAAGGAGACCAGGCCGGGGGCGGAGCGCCAGCCAGGGCGTTCAGCATCCCCTGGCGCAGGGTGGCCAGGGCGTGCACCACAGGCATGTGGTCGCCGCCCGCCGGGATGTCGGGCAGCTGCGAGGGGTCCAGCTCCAGGGACACCGTGCCCTGGAAGGACGATCCGCCAGAATCCGTACCGCCAGAATCCGCACAGTCTGAAGCCCTGCGGCCGAGCCGGGCCAGGAACGGCCCCAGGGGCAGTCGGCCCTGGCCCGGCGGAAGGTGCTCGGTGTAGCCCGCGGCATCGGAGAAATGCACGTGGGCCAGCAGCCCGGCCGGAATGCGCTCCAGATCGGCCAAAATGTCGCGGCCGGACACGCCCAGGTGGCAGACGTCGAGCGTCAGGCCCAGGCCCTTGTCCTGGCACTCGGTCAGGAGTTCGGCCAGGTTGTCCTTGCCGAAGAGGCCGCTGCCCAGCAGCCCGCCTGTCAGGTTGACGGCCCAGGGCAGGTTCTCCAGGGAGAAGCTGACGCCCGGCCGCGCGTCGAGCAGGCGCGGCAGGTCCACGGCCCGGGCGAACCAGCGGGTCTGGATGGCGTCGCGCAGGGTGCCTGCGGGCGGGTGCAGGGTCACGTGCACACCAGGGGCATGTTCCGATCCCACCAAGCCCCCGGCCAGCCCTCCGGCGAGATCGGAGGCCGCGCGCCAGGCGTTCAGGTGTCCGCCCCAGGCGCTCCAGTTGCGGAAAGGGGCGTGGACCACGCGCACCGGGCACAGGCTGTGGGCCGTGTCCAGTTCATGCCCGGGCGCGATTTTGGGCGAGCCCATGACCAGGTCCAGCCCGGCGAAGCCCGCGGCCTGGGCAATGGCCGCGATCTGCGGCAGGGGCAGGTGGAACAGGCAGCCCGTGGACATGAGCACAGCTGGCCCCTGGTCCTGTCTGGGGCAGGGGGCGGAGCCGGAGCAGGGTCCGGTTGTCTGGGGCTGGGCTGGCGCGTCCATGTTTCCCTTCTGCCGGGTCCGGGGTCAATTCTCAATGCAAATATGGGGAACGGGCGCCCCGGGTTGGTGAACGGCGGACTTTGGCCTGCGGATGTTTTATGGCCGTGCGCAAGGGGGCCGGGGCGCTCCCCCTGCCCCGCGCCCCTGGGTTGACAAAACCCCGGCGCGCGCGAATATCCACCCGAGCGGCCCCTTGCCAGAACAGGTGGGGCCGGGAGGATGAGGACATGGCCGGAAAATGGCGGCTCACCGTGGACGAGGCCTTCTGCGCCTCGCATCAGCTGCGCAACTACAACGGCAAGTGCGAAAACCTGCACGGCCACAATTTCGGCGTCACCGTTGAGGTGGAGGGCACGCGCCTGGACCCGGCCGTGGAGATCCTGGTGGACTTCGGCGAGCTCAAGGGCCTGACGCGCGCGGCCGTGAGCGCGCTGGACCACACCCACCTGAACGACCTGCCCGCCTTTGGCGTACACAATCCGTCCAGCGAGAACCTGGCCCGGCACCTGTTCCTGGATATCCGGGACCGGCTGGCAACGGCTGCCCCGCAGGTGCGGCTGGTGAGCGTCAGCGTGTCCGAGAAGGGCACCTCGCGCGCGACCTACCTCGAAGAGGGTACGCAGGACTGATGCGCCTCGTGGTGCAGCGCGTCACCCGTGCGCGGGTCACGGTGCAAGACCGTTGCGTGGCCGAAATCGGGCCGGGCCTGCTGGTGCTGGCCGGGTTCGGCCGGGCCGACACGCTCGCGCTACCGGGCACGCGGGTCTGGACCGCACTGTGCGCCAAGCTCTTCGACCTGCGCATCTTCCCGGACCCTGCGGGCAAGTTGAACCTGAGCCTGCGGGACACGGGCGGCGCGCTCTGCCTGGTCTCGCAGTTCACCCTGTACGCGGACACGCGCCGGGGCCGTCGGCCCAGCTTCACCGAGGCGGCTGCGCCGGACCTGGCCCGCGCCCTGTACGAACGCCTGGCCGCGGACTTGGCCGCGCAGGCGCCCGGGGCCTTTGCCCAGGGCGTGTTTGGCGCGGAAATGCTGCTCGACTTCGTCAACTGGGGGCCGGTGACCATCCTGCTCGATTCCGCGGAGTACGAGGGCTAGGGTAGGGCCGAAAGGTTTCCTGGCGCGCCCGTCCCCCTGTCCCCTTGCCACTGGCCTGGCCGTGGTTATCCTATTCCGTTATGATACAACTCATCTGTTCTGCCTGCCACGCCGCGAACCGCGTTGACGAGGCCCGCCTGGGCCAGGCCGTGTGCGGCAAGTGCGCTGGGCCGCTCACCGGGGGAGGCGTCCTGCACCTGGACGCGCCCCTGCTCGACCGCCTGCTGGTGAGCGATGGCCTGCCGCTGTTGGTGGACTTCTGGGCGCCGTGGTGCGGCCCCTGCAAGATGATGGCTCCGGCCTTTGACGAGGCCGCACGGCTGCTGGCCCCGGGCCTGCGCCTGGGCAAGGTGGACACCCAGCAGCACCAGGGCCTGGGCGCGCGCTTCCGGGTGCAGTCCATACCGACCATGGTGCTGTTCAAAGGCGGCCGGGAGCTGGACCGCGTGTCCGGAGCCATGAGCGCCCGGGACATCGTGGCCTGGGCCAGGGGCCGTCTGGGCTAGGCAGCGCATATATACCCGGTTCATCGGGTCATCCAGGTAATACCCGTACCAGTCGCTATCCCCGCCTTTCTTCCCCAGCGGGTCCAGCGCCGTGAAGCGCCCGGTGTCGGCATCGTAGTCGCGCCAGACGAAGCGCGTCAGGCGTGCGCGGGCGGGTCGGTGAAGCGGGTGGGCAGTTCCTTGATACGCCAGAGTTTGATGGCTCCGACAATGAAGTAGCCCATGACGATAACCCAATAGAACCTGGCGACACCAGATGATCCGATCATAAAAAATCCCGCCACATACACCGAGTCAATCAAAATCAGGGCAGACAACACCCGACTTGCGACGCGCTTTCCTCTGAATGTCAGGAAAGCAAGCGCATAGTTTACCGACAACGCCGCTATTGTGAATGCGAGAAAAATGGGCTCGTTTCGCATGACCGCCAAATTATATATGGCTCTAACCGTGCATATGGCTATGTAAGATTCGACAACGTGCCATGCATCTCGCATCGCAACCTCCTACTTACTCTATGCATAATTCGTCTATCGGCCAGCCTTGTTCCTTTTGAAATAGTCGTAGAAGAAATCAACTGGCCCTGTTGGAATGGAGACGCGGTACTCATCTGGCTGCCCATCCCCTTTTTCACCGAAAATTTTGGGGATGGGAATTGAAAAGTCAATCAGAAACGGATCTCTGTTCGGATCTCCCTCGATCGGGTTGTAATCCCCTTGCATCTGCCCATTCTCGTCGCACTTGGTCCACCAGCAATAGTAGGGTTTGGATGAACCTGTTTCTTCTCCTTCCAGCCCTCGCACGTCCACCCGGTTGACCGGGTCATCCAGGCAGTACCCGTACCAGTCCTTGTCGCCGCCCTTTGCCCCCAGCGGGTCGAGCGCCGTGAAGCGCCCGGTGTCCGCGTCGTAGTCGCGCCAGACGAAACGCGTCAGGCCGGTGTCGGCATCAAACAAGCCCCCGGCAAAGCCCAGCGGCAGG
>JANXYI010000141.1 GCA_025350085.1 Deltaproteobacteria bacterium | reverse complement strand
GAAGTCTTCCCAGGCCTCGGACTCCAGGTGTTTCCACTCGGGGCTCTTCAGGTCGCCGTTGATGGTGGCCAAAAGGGCGCTCTTGGTGTCCATGAAGATGGGGCCGCGGCCTTCACGCATTTCACGGAGCATCATGTGGTTGCGCAGGCAGGTCGGGATGATGTGACCCTTGGCGTAACCGCGATCCTCGTAGGGCTTCAGCATGGCGCGGTTGGTGGCGCAGTAGTCCTCGCCCTTGTAGTTCGTGGCCTTGGCCTTGAACAGCAGGAACCAGGCGCCGACCGGGCCGTAACCGTCCTTGAAGCGGGCGGGCACGAAGCGGTTTTCCATCATGGTCATCTCGGCGCCAACCTGGGCGCACATGGTGTAGGTGGAACCGGCGTTCCACACGGGGTACCAGGCGCGACCCATGCCTTCACCCATGGAGCGGGGACGGAACACGTTGACCGCGCCGCCGCACGCCACGAGACAGGCGTTGCAGGTGAAGACATAGACCTTGTTCTCACGGGTGCTGAAGCCCACGGCGCCGGCGATGCGGTTCGGGGTGTTGGCATCCAGGAGCAGCTTCACGATGAAGACGCGCTCGATGTAGCGGTCGTCGCCCAGGGCCTTCTTGGCGGCCTCGGCCACGATGACCTTGTAGGACTCACCGTTGATCATGATCTGCCAGCGGCCGGAACGCACGGGGGCGTCGCCGTTGCGCAGGGACAGGCCGGCGTTCTTGGCCTGGGCGCCGTCGAGGTTCTTGCCGTCTTTCTTGATCCAGACGGGCAGGCCCCACTCTTCGAACAGGTGGACGGAGTCGTCAACGTGACGGCCGACGTCGAAGATCAGGTCTTCGCGGACCAGACCCATGAGGTCGGTGCGGACCATGCGGACGTAGTCGTCGGACTTCTGGTCGCCGATGTAGGTGTTGATGGCGGAAAGGCCCTGGGCCACGGCGCCGGAGCGCTCGAGGGCGGCCTTGTCCAGCAACATGATGGAGATGCTTTTGTCGAACTTGTCAGCCCAGCGGACGGCCTCAAAGGCGGCGCCGCAGTTGCCCATGCCGCCGCCAACCATCAGGATGTCAGCATGCATCTCGACGACTGTCGGCTCGGCCAGGGGGACACCTTTGACGATTTCTTTAGACGGAATCTGAGGCATAGCTACCTCCGTATGCTCTCATAGCGTTGATTTTGTAAAACCTTAGACAACTCAGCTCTTCAGTCGACTGTACGGCCGCTGCTAGTCGCAAACGGCGTCGAGCCAGCACTGAGACTTGTCAGCCTCGGTGATCTCGAACTTCTTCATGATCGGGCTCTGGGGCGCGGCCAGAGCGGTCTCGGTGAAGAGCAGCTCGTTGTTCAGGTCCGCCGGTTCGGGCTTGCCACCGAAGGGGTTGATGGAGCCTTCAGGGGTGGTGCGGATGGGGAACTTGAAACGCTTTACGGAGCCGTTGCGGAACTTGACGGTCCACATGATGTCTTCGGCCGAGCGCATGGGGATGGAGGTTCCACCCATGGGTGCGAAGTCGGCGTAGGGGCGGGCTTCAATGGCGCCCTGGGGGCAGATTTTCACGCAAGAGTAACATTCCCAGCAGGCATCAGGCTCCTGGTTGTATGCCTTCATGGCATCCGGATCCAGAATCATGAGGTCGTTCGGGCAAATGTACATGCAGGCGGTCTTCTCGCCACCCTTGCAGCCGTCGCATTTTTCCGGATTGACAAAGGTCGGCATAACACTCCTCCTAACAGGTTTAAATTAAAGCAGTTACCGACACGATCCACAGCCAACTACGTGCTCTTCAACGGGCACGGACTCGTGAAAAAACACGACTAGCAAGCCTCCCCAATGGTGTCAAGGCGAAAGTGAATTTTTGAACAAGGGTCCGCACCCCGCTCCTCACTTCCGCCGGGAGCCCCCGGGGAATGGACGCCTTGCTCCACCATCCGCACGGCCTGTCGTTCGGCCGGTCGTATGGGGCGCATGGCCCTTGGCTTCTTCGTGATTTGGATCACAAGCCGCATTTATTTTGACGTAGCGTGGTCCGCTATACCCCAGGTCCGCAATTTTGTGCAAGCCTTTTCTGGGCCGCACCGGCAGGTGGAACCCTCCGGGCGCGGCGGATCGGCCAGGGCCGGGCCACAAGGTGCCGGGTCGGCAATTAGCCCTTGACACAACTTTCACAATCTGGTCATAGTCGCAACGCTCATACAGTCCACGGGTGGCGAGTCGTCGCACGAGACCCGACAGGCGGCGCGACCCATTGCGCCAGCCCGGACAACGACCCCCAGAGCCCCAGGGCGTCGCCGCTTGGCGTGTCTCCTTGGGGCCACGGTTTTGGCAGAGGTAGTGGCACATCAACCCGGATTTTTTTCCAAGGAGAAACGTAGATGGCATCGAAACTCGTTCCCCCTCATGGTGGCAAAGGCCTCGTCTGCTGCTTGCTGGAAGGCGCCGCTCTGGCCGCCGAGATCAAGAAGGCCGCCGGCCTGAAGAAGATCGAAATCTCCTCCCAGGAGAAGGGCGACCTGATCATGATGGGCATCGGCGGCTTCAGCCCGCTGGACGGCTTCATGACCAAGGCCGACTGGAGCAGCGTGTGCGACAAGTACACCCTGGCCAACGGCACCTTCTGGCCCATCCCCGTGATGCTGGCCACCGAAGACGCCTCCGTGAAGGCCGGCGAAGAGATCACCCTTGAGCGCAACGGCACCGTCATGGCCACCATGAAGGTCACCGAGGTGTTCCAGCTCTCCGACGCCGAGAAGACCGCCGAGTGCGAAAAGATCTACAAGGGCGAAGGCGCCGACAGCCAGACCGACTTCATGGGCACCGCCATCAAGGACCACCCCGGTGTGCAGATGGTCCTGGCCCGCAAGAAGTTCTGCCTGGCCGGTCCGGTCAAGGTCCTGTCCGAGGGCGGCTTCCCCGAGAAGTTCCCCGGCGTGTACAAGCGCCCCGCCGCCCTGCGCGCCGAGATGGACGAGCTGGGCTGGAAGAACGTTGGCGCCCTGCAGCTGCGCAACCCCATGCACCGCTCCCACGAGTACCTGTGCAAGATCGCCGTTGAAGTCATGGACGGCGTGGTCATCCACTCCCTGGTTGGCGCGCTCAAGCCCGGCGACATCCCGGCCGAAGTCCGCGTGGAAGCCATCAACACCCTGGTCGAGCACTACTTCGTGAAGAAGAACGTGATCCAGGCCGGCTACCCCCTGGACATGCGCTACGCCGGTCCCCGCGAGGCCCTGCTGCACGCCACCTTCCGCCAGAACTACGGCATGAACTACCTCATCGTCGGCCGTGACCACGCTGGCGTGGGCGACTTCTACGGTATGTTCGAGGCCCAGACCATCTTCGAGAAGATCCCGGTCTCCGGCACCGCCGCCAAGGACCTGCTGACCCAGCCGCTGAAGATCGACTGGACCTTCTACTGCTTCAAGTGCGACGGCATGGCCTCCCTGCGCACCTGCCCGCACACCAAGGAAGACCGCGTCATCCTGTCCGGCACCAAGCTGCGCAAGATGCTCTCCGAGGGCGGCGACGTTCCCGATCACTTCGGCCGCGAGGAGTGCCTGGTCATCCTGCGCAAGTACTACGCCGGCCTGACCGAGAAGGTCGAAGTCAAGATGCAGAAGGCCGCTTCCGGCTCTGCCATGTAGTCGAGCGATCGACTGTTTAAGTCCATTTGGGGGCGTCCTTCGGGGCGCCCCCTTGTTTCGTCCAGGGCCGGGACCCCTGCAAGTCTTTGACATTTCCGCGCAGGCAGGTATGCTTACGTCCAGAAGTTGACCCATCCGGAGGCCTGTATGCTCGTACGCGACTGGATGACCAGGAATGTCATCACCCTGGGCCTCAAGACCACGGTCCTCGACGCCGCGGAGATCATGCGCTCCAAGAAGATCCGCCAGTTCCCGGTCATTGACGACAAGGGGGCGCTGGCGGGCATCGTCTCGGACCGCGACATCCGCGACGCCATGCCCTCCAAGTACCTGCCCGGCGACATGGCCCTGGGCGGCAGCCTGTCCAACCTGCGCGCCGCGGACATTATGACCGCCGAGCCGCTCACGGTTTCGCCCACAACCCCGGTGGACATCGTGGCCAGCATCCTCCAGCGCCACAAGTTCGGCGGCCTGCCCGTGGTGGACTCCTCCTCGCGGCTGGTGGGCATCATCACCGTGGCCGACGTGCTGCGCTTCTTCTGCGCGGCCTCGGGCGTGGGGCGCGGCGGGCCGCAGATCGCCTTCAGGCTCGACGCCAAACCCGGCCCGCTCGCCGCGCTTCTGTCCGACATCCGCGCCGAGGGCGTGCGCTACGCCTCGGTGTTCACCTCCTTTGATCACGCCGACCCCGGCTTCCGGCACATCTTCGTGCGCCTGGAGCACATGGGCGAGCACACGGTGCAGAGCCTGCTGGCCAACCTGGGCGAACGCTACAGCGTCACCTTCTATGTGGAGGACGG
>JANXYI010000237.1 GCA_025350085.1 Deltaproteobacteria bacterium | reverse complement strand
GGCCAAGGTGGTCAACTACCTCAAGCCCCTGGCCGAGGCGCCCAAGCCCGGCGGGACAGCACCCGGGGTGGGCGCGGCCCACGGCCCGATCTACCCCGGCATCACCCAGAGCATCCGTGAGGCCAAGAACGTGGTGGACTGGGCGGCCTTCTTCGCCGGGGTCTCGGTCTCGGCCTGGGTCGGCGCGCTGGGCGGGCTTGGGCTGGTCATCGTGCTGCTGCTGCGCCCGGCGTTTTTGCTGTTGTTGCCGCTCATCGCCCTGGGCGTGGGCAGCCTGTTCATGGGCGTACGCTTCGCCATGTTCGGCGGCCCGCCCTTTGCCCTGGGCCTGGGCCTGGGCGTCCACTGGCTGGCCAAGACCATTCTGGACCGCACCGGGGCGCGCGAAAACGCCTTGACCCTGGTGCAGATCCTGCTTGCCGGGGCCTGCCTGCTGGGCTATGCGGGGATCTACCGCAACATGGCGCCCACCCCGGTTTTGAGCCCGGCCCACGCCGAGGCCCTGATGAAGCTCAAGACCGTCGCGCCCAAGGGAGCCGGGGTCTGGACCTGGTGGGATTACGGCTACGCCACCCAGTATTATGCCGAGCGCATGACCCCCATCGACGGCGGCAGGCACGCGGGCCGTGACATCTACCCCACGGCTCTGGCGCTCATGACGCCCTCGGCCCGCCAGGCGGCCCAGGTCATCAACATGAGCGCTGGCCTGAACAACGACCCGGCGCGGCGCTGGGACAAAATGTCGGCCGCGGAGGTGCAGCAGTCCCTGGCCGCCCTGGCCACCTCGGACCAGCCCATGCAGCGCCCCCCGGCGCAGTATATGCTGGTCTGCTGGGAGAACATGAACCTGCTGCACTGGATGGGCTTCTACGGCACCTGGGATCTGGTCACGGGCAAGGGCACGTTCGCCAAGATCCAGGCCGTGAACGAGGCCTTCAACGTGGACCAGGGCCGGGGCGTCATGGTCTTCCGGGGCGGGAGCCCGCCCATCGCGGTCAAGAGCGTGGACGTGCTCATGGCGCAAGGCGCGCGGCACGTGGCCTTCCCCTTGAACCCGGCCGCGCCGCACCTGATCATCAACGACGTCGCCAAGCAGGTCCTGCTCATGGACGACCTAGCCTACGACAGCATGGCCGTGCAGCTGCTCATCGGCGACCCGGCCCGGGCCGAGGTGTCCAGCCATTTCAAACTCGTGCAGGAGGGCTTCCCCCTCGTGCGCATCTATGAGGTCCTGCCCCCGGCGCGGGAGCCTCAAGGACAGACGGAGGCCTTCACGCAATGAGCATCCCCTTCATCGACCTGAAGACCCAGTACCGCCGCGTGGCGGACGAGGTGCAGCAGGGCATCCGGGCCGTGCTTGAGTCCGGCGCCTACATAGGCGGGCCCGAGGTGGCCCGCCTGGAGGAGCGCCTGGCCGGGTACTGCGGCACACGCTACGCCGTGGGCACGGCCTCGGGTACGGACGCCCTGGTCATGGCCCTCATGGCCCTTTCCGTCGGCCCCGGCGACGCGGTGTTCTGCCCGCCCTTCACCTTCATGGCCACGGCCGAGGTGGTGGCGCTGCTCGGCGCAACGCCCGTGTTCGTGGACGTGGACCCGGTGACCTACAACATGGACCCCGCGCAGCTGGAGCTGGCCGTGCGCGCCGTGCGGGCCGGGGATGCGTCCCTGTATCCGCTGCCGAAGAATGCCGGGCAGCTCACGCCCAAGGCCGTGATCCCGGTGGACCTCTTCGGGCTTCTGGCCGATTACCAGGCGCTGTTGTCCGTGGCCGCCAAGCACGGGCTCTTTGTCATCGAGGACGCGGCCCAGGCCTTCGGGGCCACGCTGACGCTCTCCGGCACCCAGCGCCGGGCCTGCTCGTTTGGCTCCATCGCCTGCACCTCGTTCTTCCCGGCCAAGCCGCTCGGGTGCTACGGCGACGGCGGCATGTGCTTCACCGACGACCCCGAGCTGCTCGAGCTGCTGCGGTCCATCCGCGTGCACGGGCAGGGCCGCGACAAGTACGAGAACGTGCGCCTGGGCATCACCGGGCGGCTGGACACCATGCAGGCCGCGGTGCTCCTGGCCAAGTTCGAGATCTTCCCGGACGAGGTGCGCCTGCGCCAGGAGGCTGCGAAGCGCTATGCTGGGCTGCTCGGCCAGATCCCGGGCCTGACCCTGCCCGCGGTGCCGGACGGCTCCACCTCGGTCTTTGCCCAGTACAGCATCCAGGCCGAGACGAGCGCCCAGCGCCAGGAGCTGTTGGAGCGCCTGGGGAAAGCCTCGGTGCCCACGAGCATCTACTATCCGCGGCCCCTGCACCTACAGCCGGCCTTCGCGAACCTGGGCTACAGGTCGGGCTCCATGCCCGTGAGCGAGGCCGTGGCCGCGCGCATCTTCAGCATCCCCATGCACCCGTATCTTACGGCACAGACGCAGGAAGAGATATACCGGGCCATGGCCGGGTAGCCTCGGGGAGGCGGGAGGAAACATGCAGATCGTCTGGCGCACGCTGCCTCGGCTGGTCCTGCCCGCGGCCATCGGCCTGGGCCTGGCCTACTTGGCCACGGGCTTTGTGCCCCGGCCCGCGCCGACCTTGCGCCCGCCCGAGGAACTGTGCGCCGGGGGCCAGGGCTACGGCGAGGAGTCGCCTGTGCGCACCATCCTGGAGCGCAACGTCCTGAAGCTCGAAAGCCCGCTGTTCATCCCCCTGGGGCAGTCGCCCGCGTCAGCTCCGGAACCAGCGCCAGTGGCCAAGGCTGCGGCGCCCACCCCGGCCAGGGCGGCCTTTGCCCCGGCCGACACCAGCGTGGCCCCGCCTGGCGCGTCTTCGTTAGGGGCGCCGGGCAGCCCCCGCATCAGCGCCACGGAGCCGCTCTCCGGCGGCCACAGCGTGCAGGGCCAGGCCGTGGCCCCAGCGGCCCCGGCTCTCTCCGTGCCGACCACAAGCTCCCAGCCAGCGCCGGCCCTTTCCGCCGTGGTCCCGGCCGCACCCGCAGCCAAGGCTTTGGCGCCCGCTACGCCCCCCCGGCCAACGGCTCCGGCCGCGGCAGCCCCGGCGGTTCCGGCAGCACCGGGCCTGGGCATCGAGGGCTTCCGGCTGCTGGGCGTCATCGCTGGCGGCGAGCGGCCCCTGGCCATGCTCCAGGTGGACGCGGCCTCCGTGTCCCTGCGCCCTGGCGAGCAGGTGCGCGGCTGGACCCTTGTTTCCGTTGAGCCGAGCCAGGTGCTCCTGCGCCGGGGCCAGGAGCTCCGGCGGCTGGTCCTGGGCAACAGGCAGCCCTAGCCCGGCGAGCCGGGCGAACCAAGCGCGCGGAAGAGGGCGGCGCGTACCCGAGAATTTGATGGCCCGAGGGTCTCAGCGACAAGAGTCTAATTGCCCGAGAGTCTAATCGAAAGACCCCCGGCGGCCGATGAGCAGACGAGAGCAGGCCGGTCCGGCCAGCACCAGCCAAGGAGAGCGCAGTGTCCCGCCCCACAGTCTCCCGACCCACCGTCTCCCTTGTCGTCCCGACCTACAACCAGGCCCAATACCTGCCCATCTGCCTGGACTCCATCTGGTTTCAGGACTACCCGGAGCTGGAGGTCATCCTGGTCAACGACGGCTCCACGGACGCAACGGCCCAGGTCATCGCGGACTTTGAGCGCGCCCTTACAGCCGATGTGGTGTCCTATGCCTCGCATTTCGACGCCGAAAATAACGTCATCGAGCGCGTGTTCCATCCGCGTTTTCCGCAAGCGGGCCGACGCTTGCGCGTCATCCAGCACGAGAAGAACAGGGGGCTTGCCCCGGCGCTCAACACCGGCTTTGCCGCGGCCACGGGCGAGTTCTGCACCTACGTGCCCTCGGACGACCTGCTCCTGCCGTCCATGGTCTCCGAAATGGTGGCCGCCCTTGAGGGCGGGGCGGACTTCGTCTACGCGGACATGGCCATCGTGGACGACGCCGGGCGCGTGGTGCGGCGCTTTGCGTTGCCGGACTATTCCTTTGAGCGCTGCTTCGGCGACTGGTACCTCTGCGGCGTGGCCAAGCTCTACCGCACCGATTTGCACCAGCGTTTCGGCTGGTATGACGAGGGGCTGCTGGCCCATGACCATGAATTGTTCCAGCGCTTTGCCGAGGGCGGGGCGCGTTTTGCGCACATCCCGCGCGTGCTCATGAACGTGCGCGACCACCAGCGCCGCGAGGTGGACATCCACGCGCCCACCAGCTGGAACCGCCTGCTGGAGGAGTCCAAGGCGCTGGTCCTGCGGGCGCGG
>JANXYI010000089.1 GCA_025350085.1 Deltaproteobacteria bacterium | reverse complement strand
GCCTATGAATTCTTCCAGAACACCCTGAAGCCCCTGGGCGAACTCAAGCTCGGCATGCGCATGAAGATCCTGCGCTTAAGCGCGCTCGACCTGGACCGCGATGGCCGCGCCGAGCTCATTGTCTCGGCCATGGACGACCCCGAGGGCAACGCCCTGCCCAAGGCCATGATCTACAAGGTCTCGGGCGGCAAGTTCGAGCAGGTCGGCGAGACGCATAAGCTCTTTCTGGCCGTGGTGCGCACCCCGCCCAACTACCAGCCCACCCTTGTGGGCCAGCGCAAGGGCTTCCACGGCCCCTTCGACGAAAATGGCGTGAGCGAGATGCAGTACCAGAACGGCTCCATCGAGCCCGTGCGGCTGCTGCGCCTGCCCACCATCGCCAACACCTTCAACTTCACCTTCCTGCCTGAAGGCAACACGCACAAGGTAGTGGTCATCAACGAATACAGCTACATGAAGGTCTTCACCCCGGACAAGGAACCCCAGTACAGCCAGGAGGAAGGCTACAACAGCTCCAACGTGTACCTCATCGTCGACGAGCGCCTGCCCGGCATGGACACGGGCCGCCGCGACACAGGCATCGAGGAGTTCTATTACCTGCCCATGCGCATGCTCCCCGTGTCCTTCGACGCCAAGGGCAAGTACGAGCTGATCGTCAACAAGGACATCTCCGTGGCCTCCCAGATCTTCCAGAAGTTCCGCCGCTTCTCCCAGGGCGAGATCCATTCCCTGTTCTGGGACGGCGTGGGCATGAGCCTGGCCTGGAAGACCCGGCGCATCAAGGGCACCGTAGTAGATCTGGGCCTGGAAGACCTGAGGAATGAGGGCCGGAAGCAGCTTGTCGTCTGCCTGAACACCTATTCCGGCGTCATCGGCATGAGCAACGAGAAGACCGTGGTCGTGACCTACGACCTGGACATGAACAAATAGCCCGCCTGCGCGCACGGGGGCCGGGACAGCCCGGCTCCCCCCGCGCCCCTTGCCCAGGCCTGCCCATGCCCCCCCGCTCTGACGACCCCGACCGCGCCGCAACAGGCGCCCAGCCGCGCCGCCAGCCCCTCACCGTGTCCACGGAGGAGGCGGGCCAGAAGCTTTTGCAGTTCCTCACCCGCCGCCTGGCCGGGGCCGTGCCCGGCTCGGCCCTGCTCCGGGCCATCCGCACAGGACAAGTGCGCGTGGACGGCGGCCGCAAGCAGCCCTTCTTCCGCCTGACCGCCGGGCAGGAGGTGCGCGTCCCGCCCTTTGACACGGCCCCGCAGCAGGACGGGCGCCCCGGCTCTCTCAACTCTGACATCCGACCCGCAACCCGGCCCGAGCCTCTGCCGCTGGCCATCCTCTACGAGGACGCCGGGCTCATCGCCGTGGCCAAGCCCGCCGGGCTCTGCGCCCATGCCGGGACCCGGCACCCGGACTCCGTGGCCGACCGCCTGAAGGCGCTCTATGCCGGTGCGCCGTTTCTGCCCGTGCTGGCCCACCGCCTGGACAAGGACACCTCGGGCATCCTCCTGGCCGCCAGGAGCTACGCCGAGCTGCGGCGCCTGAATGAGCTCTTTGCCACGGGCGGGGTGTCCAAGACCTACCTGGCCTGGGTGGACGGGGTCTGGCCGGGCCAGACCGAGCAGCGCCTTGAGGACAGCCTGGAGCGCCTGAACCTGGCCGCAGGCGAGGTGGCCGGACGCAAGAAGATCGTGCGCGCCGAGCCCGGGACCAGAAAGGACGGGGGCGACGCGGGCAAGCTGGCCATATGCGAGGTCACGCCGCTGGTGCGCAAGCGCGCGGCCACGCTCCTGCAGGTGCGCCTGCTCACCGGCCGCACCCACCAGATCCGTGTGCAGCTCACCCTGCGCGGGCACCCGGTCATCAGCGACGCGGTCTACGGCCGCAAGGTGCGCGCATTGCCCATGCTGCTCCACGCCCTTTGCTTACGCCTGCCGGAACGCGCCCTGTTCCTGGCGCCGCCCTGGAGCGCTCCCTTTGCCCTGTCCGAGGCGTTGCTTGAACGCCTGCGCCAAGGCCTCGGCGCCTGATATCCCTGCCTTCTGGCCCTGTTTTTGCTTGCCGTGAGCTCAAACCCGCGACTGCGGCAGTTTCTGCCGCCAAGGACGCCAAAGAATGACGCCAAGGAGCATGCCATGCGCCAGCTGATCCTGTGCCTGTTCTGCGCCGCCGCCTTGCTCGGCCTCTCCGGCTGCGCCACCATCTACAAAGCCTCGGTGGACGAGCGCGACCTCGGGACCTTTGTGGACGACGGACGCATCGAGTCCTCGGTGCGCGCGCGCATCATCAACGACGCCGCGGTCAAGCTGCGCGACATGAGCGTGAACTCCTACCTGGGCACCGTGTACCTGGTGGGCGAGTTCGATTCCGACCAGCAGAAGATGCGCGCGGTGCGCCTGGCGGGCGAAGTGGACGGCGTGCGCCGCGTGACCATGATCCCCTTCCAGAAGCTCGACGACCCCGCCTGCGGCACCTCCGACGACCTGTCCCTGTACGCCAGGATCAAGTCCCGCCTGGTGGAGGACCGCGACATCTGGTCCACCCAGGTGGACGTGAAGGTGGTGCAGTGCAACGCCGTGATCCTGGGCCTGGTCAAGAGCCAGAACGACGCCTCGCGCATCGTGGCCCACGCGAATGCAGTGGAGGGCGTGCGCACGGTGCAGAACTATATCCGCATCATAAAGTAGCGCTGCGCTTGGCCGATACGATAGACATGAACAGCGCTCGCCACCATACAGGGGCCCTGGCCCTTTCGGCCCTGCTGCTTCTGGCGGCTCTCGGCGGCTGCGCCCCGGCGCACATCGCGCCCGAGCCCCTGCCGGTGCTGCACCAGGGCGGCAAGAGCCCGGTGGTGGCGGCCGCGCGTTCGCTCACCGGCGTGCGCTACAAGTGGGGCGGCGAGTCGCCCCAGACCGGCTTCGACTGCTCCGGGCTGACCTGGTGGAGCTACCGCCAGGTGGGCGTGGACCTGCCGCGCGTGTCGAGCGAGCAGTACGAGGCTGGCCAGCCCGTGAACCGGCGCGACATCCGGCCCGGCGACCTGGTCTTCTTCCGCCTGCCGGGCAATCCCAAGAACATGCACGTGGGCATCGCCACGGACCGCGGCACCTTCATCCACAGCCCGCGCGAGGGCGGGAAGGTGCGCGAGGACGCCCTCGACCAGCCGTACTGGCGCGAACGCTTCATCGGCGCGCGGCGGGTCTTGAGGCAGGAGGGGTAAAGCCTCCGCTGCGCCCCAGCTCCCCACTCATCACCGGGTCGTCAACGCAATACCCGTACCAGTCCTTGTCGCCGCCCTTCTTGCCCCGCGGGTCGAGCGCAGTGAAACGTCCGGTGTCGGCGTCAAAGAAATTGAATAAGGCGGTGTATGCCGGTTCGCTACTCGGAGCTATTCGGCCTTGGTGGGTTTATGGCTCCGCAGTTTGGACACGGTGCATGCTTGCCTTTTGCATACATCATGTAACCAACAATCATGAACGGAAGAGTTAAGAGCCCTCCATCAAGCAGCCAACTCACTCTGCTAGAAAAGAGAAGAGCAACCACGAACTCCACGGCGGTGATCACCATCACGAGAACGCCCCGTGTTTTTTGATCGAACATAGGAAGGGGCTTACGGCAATTGCTACAGTATTTCATAGGTTATTCACCTGGGGCTGCCGCAAAGCGGCAGCCCCGGTTTGGGTTATTGGTTCCAAAGGTCAGGCCAGTCGAGAATATCGCGTTGTTCCTGTGTCCTATCACTTTGTTTCTCGGCTTCCGAACTGTAAGCATCACCACCGTTCGCTATTTCTTTGACCGTTCCTTCAGCCAAACCATAGGGGAGGCCGAGCAGTGCACCAACCGCCGCAGCGGGGGCTGCGCCAACACCTTCAACGGGGAGGCCGATGAGTGCCCCCTTTACCCCCCAGGAGCCAGCTGTTTTCAGACCATTCCAGACAATGCGCCCGCCGGCGGTTTCATCACCCCACCACAGCCCCCACACATCCACTCGATTCACCGGATCATCCACGCAATACCCATACCAGTCCTTGTCGCCGCCCTTTGCCCCCAGCGGGTCGAGCGCCGTGAAGCGCCCGGTGTCCGCGTCGTAGTCGCGCCAGACGAAACGCGTCAGGCCGGTGTCGGCATCAAACAAGCCCCCGGCAAAGCCCAGCGGCAGG
>JANXYI010000085.1 GCA_025350085.1 Deltaproteobacteria bacterium | reverse complement strand
CCTGCGCCTGCGCCTGCGCGCATTTAAGTCCCGCCGCAACGGCGAGGCCGACGACGCCTGAACGCCCATTATTCTTTGCAAGCCTTGCGCAAGCTCCCGCTTGGCGGTACAGAACAGCCAAGTCGTGAAGGGTGCAGTTCTTTTTGGCCCGAGGAGCAGTCCGTGGCGCAACGCAGTGTGTTCTCCCGCCTCCACCCCAGGGGCCTGGGCCTGCTCAACCTGCTGCGCCTGTACAGCCTGCTGCTGCTCCTGCTGCCCGCCATCCCCGCCGGGCTGCTGCTGCTGAGCACCGACCTGGACCTCTTCAGCCGCCTGGATTTCCTGCTCCTGGCCAGCCTGGGCCTGCCTGTGCTGGCCTCGGCCGTGCTCGGCCACTCCATCGTGCGCGCGTTTCTGGGGCCGCTCAGGCTCCTGCTCCGGGCCGCGGAAAGGGTCCAGGACGGCGAGTACGGCCACATCATCAACCTGGCAGAGCACCCCGGAGCTCCGGAGGAACTGGTGCAACTGGTGCAGGCCTTCAACAGCATGTCCGTAACCGTGCGCCAGCACGTGGAGACCATCCAGGCCACCTCGCGCACGGACCAGCTCACCGGGATGTGCAACCGCAGGCACCTGCTGGCCGAGGGCTACCGCATCATCAACGTGGCCATCCGCGCGCGCAGGCCCTGCTCCTGCCTGATGATCGACATCGACCACTTCAAGCTGGTCAACGACGAGCACGGCCATCCCGTGGGCGACCGCTACCTCATCCACATCGCCGGCTGCATCATGGCGGCCACCCGCGAGTCGGACCTGGCAGCGCGCTACGGCGGGGAAGAGTTCGTGGTCCTGGCGCCCAACGCCGGCCTGGAGGAGGCGCGCACCCTGGCCGAGCGCATCCGCGTTAGCGTGGCCGAGTCCCCGCTCAAGCTGCCCACGGCCGTGTTGAACAACACCGTGAGCATCGGCGTGGCCGAGTACAGCATGGAGCCGGACTTCGGGGCCAACATCCTGGAGGACATGATCGAGAAGGCCGACAAGGCCCTGTACCGGGCCAAGCAGTTCGGCCGCAACCGCGTGGAAAGCTGGCCCTTTACCCAGGACCCCGGCCACACGCCCTGAAGCACCCCCGCACACCGCCCTTGTCCAAACCCCGCCGATATTCTAGAGTCCCGCCCCAGGCGGGATATCCCTCCATTGTTGTCTGCAATTCCCGACAGGAGTCCCCATGCGCTACGAGCTCCGCCTCATGGACACCCTTTCCGGCGTCGGCTGCTTTGCCGCCCACCCCGGCCCCAACCTCTCCTTTTCCGAGATGCTGGAACACCTGCGTGAGCAGCCGCTGGACGACTTCATGCACCAGCACCTGCTGTTCAAGCTGGGCCTACACCGCACCAAAAAGTTCGAGAAGCTCATCGACGAGGTGCAGCAGGACGGCCGCTGCACCGATCCCGTGCTGGCGGCGCTTTTGGTGGAGGCCTGCCTGGGCCACGAGCGCTTCGCGCACCTGCTCCCGCGCCTGAGCTCCCTTGATCTCGCCGAGATCTCGCGCCACACCCCGGCCGTGCACATCCGCTCCTATCTTCTGGCCGACCAGCCCCTGCACAACAAGTGGACCATGCGCATGCAGATGAACATCGTGGCCCACGAGGAGCTGGCCGCACCAAAGGACATGGGCCTGGCCGAGCCCTATGCCAGGGAGGCGCTGCCGCCCGCGGCCAGGGTCACGGCAACCGAAGCGCGCCAGCGCCTGGCCCCGGTGCTGCCGGCCGCCAAGGCCCGCCGCCCGGCCCCGGAGACCTCGGCCCTGGCCCTGGCCAAGCTCACGGAGAAGAACGTGTTCATCGGCCAGGAGATGCGCCACAAGGCCTCGCTCAGCCCCATCGCCCTGTTGCGCATGTGGCTGGTGGAGCTCTCAGTGAAGAGCGGCGGCCTGAACTACAGCCTCTCGGGCCTGCAGACGAGCTACGGCCGCGGCCTGGAGATCGAGGGCGCGCGCGCCTCCTACTCCATGGAGGTGGCCGAGCGCGTGTCCTCCTACGCCAGCATCGGCAAGCGCGGGGTCATGGGCCTGGCCCGGGCCTGCCCGCTGACCTACGGCTCCTTTGAGGAGGTCTCGGCCACGCAGCAAGCCCTGGACCTCTCCCGGGTGCGCATGGAGGTGCCCTACGCGGGGCAAAAGATCTACTGGATGCCCGGGACCGAGCGCTTCGAGGGGGGCTCAAGGCCCATCCTGGTGCCGGTGCAGTTCGTGTATCTCTTCTGCAACCTGGAGGAGCAGAGCCTGTTCAGCGCGCTGGGCTCCACGGGCCTGGCCTCGGGCAACACGCTGGAAGAGGCCAAGGTGCACGCGCTGTGCGAGGTGCTGGAACGCGACGCCGAGGCCGTGACGCCCTTTGACCTGGCGCGCTCGTTCCGCCTCACCGCGCGCGACGAGGCCGTGGCCCGGCTGCTTGCCGACTACGAGGAGGCGAACCTGCATGTCTGGTTCGTGGACTGCACCTC
>JANXYI010000084.1 GCA_025350085.1 Deltaproteobacteria bacterium | reverse complement strand
CGAGCAAAGCTCGGACCGGCACTTTGACTTGGGAGCAGGGTGCGGAAGGGAGGAAGGAAAGATGATCTCCTCTGGCCCTCACACGCCGAAAGGGCTGGGCCAGGTTCCTCCTGGGCCAGCCCTTTCGGCGTACTGGGGATTCCAAAGGGCCTCAGGCCCTTTGGCCGCCGGAGGCTATTCTCTTACCCGCCGTCCTCGTTCTGGGCGTTGTCGGGGCTGGTTTCGGTGCAGCAGGCCACGGGCATGGTGGCGATGGCCGTGCGTGCGCTGGAGTTGGGCAGCACGGGCACGTCCTGGGCGTCGATGGCCTGGGTGTGTTCGGCGGGTGCGATGGCCTCGGCGTCCGGGGCCTTGTGGTGCATCTCGATGGTGCCGTTGATGATGGCGCCCTGGTCCATGCCGAGCGCCGGGGTGACGAGCAGGCCGTCGAACACGGCGTGTTCGTGCAGGTGGGTGTGTCGGCTGGCGCGCACGGTGCCGATGAGGGTGCCGTTGGCGTTCAGGCTGGCCACGTTGACCTCGCCCTTGATCACGGCTTCGCGGCCCAGGATCAGGGTTCCGGGGGAGCTGATGGTGCCCTGGAACTGCCCGTCGATGCGCACGGAGCCCTCGAACTGGAGGTGCCCGGTGAACTGTGTGCCGGTGCCCAGGAAGGCATTGAGCTCACCGGAGGAGTTGTCCGAGGAGTCGGAGAAGAACCGGGAAAACCATTTCATGTCAGTCCTCTCTCGGCGCATGGTGGGTGGACGCCGACGGGACAGTAGCCGCAGTTACCGCAAAAATCCAGCGTTTTTTGGGGCCTGCGCCGCAGGGGGAGCTACTTGCGGGTCATGTCGCTCCAGGCCCAGACCACGCGGCCCGCGATGGCGTGGGCCAGCTCGCCGCCGTAGTCGCGGTTCAGGCGGTAGACCGAGGGCGGGTATTCGCGCGAGTTGTCGGAGTAGAAGACGAGCTCCATGTCGTTGTCCACGTGCCGGGTGCTGACGCGCTTGACCGCACAGCCGCCCTCGGGCCCGGGCTCGCAGACGAGCATGATCTTTCCGGCCGGGTCGGGCGAGCGTTCGGCGCGGTCCACGAGGACGATGTCGCCGGGGTGCAGGGTGGGCGTCATGGACAGCTGGTTCTTGGCGATCTCCACGGCCACCAGGTCGGTGCGGAAGCGCACGGACTCGTGGTGCCGCCAGACGAGCACCCAGCCGCGGATCTCGTCCTGGGGGATGCGGCCCGGCCCGGCGGCCACGGGTTCAGAGGCCAGGGGCACGGCAAAGTAGTCCTCAGCGGCCGGGGGCACGGCGCCCTTGGCTGCTCCGGTGGGTCGCGGGCTGACAAAACAGACCTCGCGCGCGCCCTCCGCTTCGGGGGTGTCGGGCAGGACGATGCGCGCCGAGAGGCCGTCCAGGATGCGTCCCAGGGACTCCACGGACAGGCCGCGTTCGCCTTCCATGAAGCGGTTCAGCTGCGAGGGGTCGATTTCCAGGGCGTCGGCCATGCGCTTGCGGTTGGCGAAGGGGCGGTTCTCGCCGATCTGGGTCCAGAGCATCTCGCGCAGGTTGCTGGTGAAGTCCACGGCGGCCCCCTTTGTGTTGGCGCGCCCGGGGCGGCGCTGCGTTAGTCGCGTGGCACAAAGATATCACAATTTTTGCCCATGTCCACATTTTTCTTGCCTTGACATTTTGACAAATGAATGTGCCTCTGACAAAATATATGTATGGACAATGGCTATTTTCTTCGCCCCGGCGGTTCGCTTCGTTGGCGGGCAGACCCCCTGTCCGCTGGCCGGCGGGCGTTTCCTTGCTGTTGGCGCCGGGGCCACCGTAGTAAGGCCCTTTGCCTGCAGGGTCGGCTAGGGAGGTCTGGCCGGGCAGGACCGGGGACGGTCTGGGGCAGCGGGCCGGGAGGCCATTGCCAATTGGCTATTTTGTCGGCGTCTTTTGCGGCCTCGCCCCTGCTGTAGCCAGGTGGCCGGGCCGCTGGCAGGCGCCTGTTCCGGGACAGCCGACGGAACTGCCGCCACGGGACTGCGCCGCTTGCGGCTGAACCAGTGAACCCAACGGAGATGGGCATGGACATCTGCATCAAGGGCGCGCGCGCCATCTGCGAAGCCGTGGGCGAGAACCCCAAGCAAATCATCCGGCTGGTCAGCGAGCTGGGGCTGCCCGCCTGGCGCCGGGCCGGCACCGGGTCCTGGCGGGCGCTACCCGAGGACCTCCGGCGCTGGATGCTGGCCCAGCGCAACAGCCACCTCCCGGTTCAGGGCAGCCAGGCCCAGACGCAACCCAGGGCCGGGCGTTAGCAAAGCCCCTGGGCCGACAGCGCGGCCTTCCCCGGCCTTGCGCCGTACCGCCAGCCCCGCCTTTGTCCCGGCCAGGGCTCCGGAGCGTTGTCGTCCGCTGTCGACCTTGACGGACTGTAAAGGAACCTGACACCTGGGTCGGGTCTCCCCCTGTCAAACGGTCTGCGTCAAAACAAAATCACATTACATATCAGCATCTTGTCCCTGTGGCGCCGCTGGCACGGGTCTTGCCTTTACGTGTGCAGCAACAGGAGGCTTGGGCATGGCAATGGGCGCGCGGCCGCGACTGGCGATTCTGGACAAGAACCCGCACGTGCGGGAGTTCTTGTGCCGGGAATTCGAGGCCCACGGCTTTGCCGCCACGGCCCTGCGCGATGCGGCGGAGCTCAAGGCCAGCCTGGCCTCGGACTGTCCGCCCGAGGCCGTGGTGCTTGATCCCGAGACTCCTGGCCTGGCCGGACGTCTGGCCGAGGTGGCGGCGCGCGCGCTGCTCGTGCTGCACGTATTTCCCGAGACCGAAACCCCGGCCGGGGGCTGGGGCGTACCGGGCGCCATCGTGGTGGAAAAGCAGGCTGACACGCGGGAACTGGGCCAGGCCGTGTGGGCCGCACTCAAGGCGCGGGGCGAAAGGTTGGAGGGGGCATGAAGGTTCTTCTGGTGGACGACGAGGTGGACTTCCGCGAGACCCTGGCCAAGCGCCTGGTGCGCCGCGGCATTGACGCGGATTGCGCGGGCAGCGCCGTGGAGGCCCTGGCCTGGCTCAAGGCCAACCCAGTCGTGGATGCCGTGGTGCTTGACGTCAAGATGCCCGGCATGGACGGCATCGAGGCCCTCAAGCACATCGCCGCCAGCCACCCCGGCGTGGCCGTGCTCATGCTCTCGGGCCATGCCCACGTGGAGACGGCCATGAAGGGCCTGGAGCTGGGCGCGTTCGACTATCTGATGAAGCCCGTGGACATCGAGGAGCTGGTCTTTAAGCTCCAAGATGCCTGCGAGCACAAGGCACTCAAGGGCAAGCCCGGTCTCTAGCAGGGCGTGCCCTTGTTTGGTGGGGCAATGAACCGGAACGGGGTTCTGGCCGGTTCCGGTAAAGCGAAACAACCATTTTTACACGGAGGGGAGAACTGATGGGCTTCGGAAGAGACGTCTTCGAATTCCTCAAGCAGGCGAGCATCGCGCACGCCAAATGGGACCTGGAAGTGTCCCTGTCCATTGTTCGCAGCAGGAAAAAACTGGCCATCCTGGGCCTCATGGTGCTGCCCATCCTGCTCATCAACTTCG
>JANXYI010000049.1 GCA_025350085.1 Deltaproteobacteria bacterium | reverse complement strand
CTCCAGGCTGCCGCCCTGGGCCCTGGCAAACAGGTTCGCGGAGTAGGTGCCCAGCCCCGTGCCCTTGAACTTGCCGCTGGTCACGTACTTCTCAAAGAAGCGCGCTCGGATCTCCTGGGGCACGGCGCCGAGGTTGCGGATGCTGATGCGCTGCTCCGCGCCCCCGGTCAGGCTCACGGTGATCCTCTCGCCCGGCGGGGAGGCCTCCAGGGCGTTCTGGAGCAGGTTGGTGAGCATCGGGTAGCAGAGGCGTTCCTCGCTGCGCACCCAGAAGGTGCTGTCCTCCGACGCGCTCTCACCCTCAACGAGGAGCTCCAGGCTGCACTGCTTGTTCCTGGACGCCTCCTGCATGCCGCTTACGATGTCGCGGATGACCCGGATGAAGTCAAAGACGTTGGGCTGGAACTGGTAGCGGCCGCGCTCGATCTGCATCATGTCGAGCGACATCTCGACCTGGCGCAGCAGATTCCTGCCGCTGGCCTCGATGAAGTTCAGGTACTCGACCTGCTCCACGCTCAGGTCGCCGCCGCTTAAGATGAGCTGGGGCAGGTTGATGATGCTGTTGAGGGGGTTCTTGAGGTCGTGCCGGATGATGGTGTCGATGTCGTCGCGCAGCATCTCCAGACTCTTCGTGTCCGTGATGTCCTGGACGCTGCCGGAGAGCATCCGCTCGCCCCGTGAGTCCGTGCGGTTGCCCATGAACCGCACCCAGCGCGCGCCGGGCTCCTGCAATGCGAGGCGCAGTTCCACGTCAAAGCCCTCGCCCAGCTCCTCGGCCCGGCGCACGACCTCGGTGTACAGTGCCCGGTCCTCGGGGGCGACGAGCGCGACGGCCTCGTCCAGGTCAGGCAGCTCATCGGACTTGAGCCCGATCAGACGGAACAACTCCTCGGTCCCCTTGCGCTCCCTGGTGTCGAGATTGATGGACCAGCCCCCGATCCTGCCGATGGCCTGCGTTGCGGCCAGCAGTCCCCTGCTCTCGCGCAGCTCCGCCTCGGCCTGTTTGATGTTCGTCACGTCGCGGGACACCACCAGCAGTCTCCTGCTCTCGTCCCTGTCCGTCAGCGGGGTCATCAGCACGTCCCACCATTTGGGCTCCCCGGCCACGGTGGGGCAGAAGCCCTCGAAGCGCCCCTGGCCGGTTTGCTGCGCCGTGTCCATGGCCCTGGACACGCCGAGGGCATCGGCCTGGGCCCAGAAGTCCAGGTAGTGCCGACCCAGAAACGGCTCCAGGTCCGTGATGCCGAGCAGGCGCTGGCCGCCCTGGCTCATGAACCGCAGCCGCCCCTCGGCGTCCAGCACCTTGATGCAGTCCGGGCTGGCGTCGATGACGGCCTGGGTGAAGGCCTGGCTCGCGCGCAGGGCCTCCTCGGCCCGTTTGCGCTCGGTGACGTCCCGGGCCACGACCATGGTGCCCAGGAACTCCCTGCCGCGCCACAGCCAGCTGGAGGACAGCTCGAAGTGGCGGGGGATCGGCTTCCGGTTGCCGCGGGCCTTGGGAATCAGGCGCACACTGAGATTCTTCGTGGACCTGGGCAGTTGCCCGCGCGGGCTGCCCGGGTCCGGGGCATCCGTGCCGCCCTGGCCTGCAGGAAGGGTCCGCTCAGGCACCTGCAGGTCATCCGGGTGGACCAGCTGGTCCACGTGCAGCCCGCCCAGCTCCTCCGGATCATAGCCCAGGAGCTCGTGGCTGGCGTTGTTCGCCTCCAGGATGAAGCCGCGGGGGTCGATCACCCAGATCAGCTCCGGCGAGGTCTGGATCATGGTCCGGTACTTTTCCTCGCTTAAGCGCAGGGCCTCGCGCACCTGCTCATATTCCGTGATGTCGTAGGACATGATGCAGACCCTGTCCGGCTTCCCGGCCTCGTCAAAGAGCGGGAACTTGACGGACAGAAAATGGTGGCGCACGCCCTTGACGGACAGGGAGCGCTGGAAGGTCAGGGGCGTGCCTTCGGCCAGCACATGGCGGTCCTCTTCGCGGATGAGCCGGGCCTCGTCCGGCTCGAACAGGTCGTCCGCGCTCTGGCCGATGACCGACCGGCCGTTCCCGTGCAGTTCCTGATGCCTGCGGTTGACCAGGAGGTACCGGCCCTCGGCGTCCTTGATGGCGATGAGCGCCGGGGAATGGTCCAGCAGGGCCTGGAGCTTCTCCTGCTTGTTGCGCAGGGCCTCCTCGACCCTCTTGCGGTCGGTGATGTCCGACATGATGCCTTCGTAAAAGGCGATGGTCCCGTCCAGCGCCTTGATGGCCTTGACGTCCACGGAGAGCCAGACCCGTTCGCCGTCCGCGCGCCGGGCGCGGAATTCAAAGCCCTTGACCAGGCCGTCGCGCTTCAGGAGCTTCTGGATTTCCTTGCGTACCTCTGGCTCTTCGTAAAGCTGGCTGCCGATGTCGCTGACGCTGCTGATCAACTCCTGCGGAGAGGAGAAGCCGAAAATCCTCGCCAGGGCCGGGTTGGCGCTACGGATCTGCCCCCCTGGCGTGGTCTGGAAGATGCCACTCACCGAGTCCTCGAAGATCTTCCGGTATTTCTGCTCCGCCGAGGCCAGCCTGAAGGCCCTGGATTCCAGCTCCCCGGCCATGCTGTCGAAGGCCGTGGCCAGATCGGACAGCTCCCCGCTGCCGCTCTCGCCGATGCGGTGGCTGTAATCCCCTGCGGACAGCTTTGCCGTGGCCAGCCAGAGCGTCTTGATCTGGCGCAGCACAAAGGTGTTGCTGAAGAGCCAGGTGGTGAACAGGGCAATGAAGGTCATGGCCGTGATGAGGCTGACGCTCCGGATGGCGCCCTGGCTGGCGGCGGCAAAGGCCACCTCCGCGGGCATGCCGATGCGCAGCACGATGTCCCGGCCTTTCTGGTTCAGCAGCGGGGAAAGGAAATAGATGCGCTCCACGCCGTCGACGCCCACGGACTGCCAAGTGTCGTTGGCACCGGACTTGAGCCGGGGCAGGAAGCTCTCGGCCTCGGGCACGGGCCGGCCGATGGCCAGGGGCTCTGCCGGGAAGCGGGCCAGGATGGTCCCGGAATGGTCCAGGATGGTCACCGCCGCCCCCTCGGGCAGGGGCATTTCACCCAACAGCCCGGCCAGGACCTCCAGGTCGAGCGAAAGGCTCAGCACGGCCAGCACCGAATGGTCCTGGGCCAGCACCGGCAGGGCCAGGGGCAGCCGCGCACGGTCGCCGCGCACCCCCGCCTGGTAGCTGCCGACCGCAAAGGCCTTGGTGCGCAAGGCGTCCTTGAACCATGCGGTTCCGGCCGGATTGCTCTGCGGGGCGCGCGGCATTGAACTGGCGATGGGCCTGCCGTCCGGGCGGCTCAGCGTGATGGTGCCGTATTCCGGGTGCTCCCGGCCGAGGCTGGCGAGGATCTCGGCACAGGCGGCGCTGTCCAGGCTGTGCAGCGCGTCCAGCGCAGCGGCTTCGGTCAAAAGCACCCTGGCCCGCTCAAACAGGGCCTTGCCTTCGCTGGAATAGAAGCGCGCCAACTGCTGGCTGGCGGCCACGGAACTGGCCTTGGCCTCCTGATAGCGGTCCCGGGCCATGAACAGGGCCATGAACAGCACCGGCAGCATCGCCAGCAGAACGATGGCGAAGAGACGGGCGTGCAGGCTTTTCAGCCTTTCCAGAGTCATGGCGTGACCTCTCTGGGACTGTCGGGGCCGACTGTGGGCCGACTGCGCTGGGACGCTTCAGCGCCAGCGAATCCGCCAAACGCGTAGGCCCGTTGGGGCATACAACCATGAACCGTGCGGAACAGGCCCATCAGTGATGAATCCAACATAGACACTGGCTATACGTAGCACATACTGTTTGAAAAATGCAATCCGTAACCACTCACCCACGCTCTGCTACCACCAAGCATCCGTTGGGGCTGGCCACGGGACCAGATGCCAGCGGCCGCACCGGGCCTGGACAGAGAGTGGAAACGCAATGGGACTGGCCGCGGAGCATCTGCAGGTGCTGGAGTCACTTTCGCAAAGGGGCGGCAAGGGGGATGGGGTACCCTCAGGGCATAGCTCCAGGCCCTGTGCGAGACAGTCCCTGCGCGCAGACCATTTGGCGGATTATCTGCGGCACGTCAGCCAGAAGCATTGGCCTTG
>JANXYI010000380.1 GCA_025350085.1 Deltaproteobacteria bacterium | reverse complement strand
CTTGGGCTCCTTGTGGATGATCCACAGGCCGGGCTGCATGGCGTAGAGCAGGCCCACGCTCATGAGCCCGCGCGGGTTCATGGACGCGCCCACGAGGTAGGTGCGCAGGAAGCTCTTGAGGTAGGCCTTGCCGCGCTCGGTCCAGAAGCCCTGCAGCCCGTCCATCTAGCGGCCCTCCGCGGCATTGGGGCCAGCAACGGGCTTAAGCCCCAGCTTTCTCGCCAGGGCCAGGTCGGCCTCGGGCAGGCTGCCTTTGAGGGTCAGGTAGTCGCCGATCATCATCCCGCTGGCGCCGGACTCAAGCAGGGCGCGCTGGCCTGCGTCGTCATGGCCGGGTCCGGCCGTACCGAACACCGCGCCCCGGCCGCCGCAGACGCGGAGGTTGGCCCCCGGCAGCATGAGCCGCAAGAGGGCCAGGATGCCCAAGGCCTCGGGCTGTGAGAGCACGGGCCGGTGCTCCAGCCGCGTGCCGGGAATGGGCACCAGGAAATTCACGGGCACGTTCTGCACGCCCAATTCAAGCAGGGTGGTTGCCAGCTCCGCGCGCTGCTCCCAGCTCTCGCCCAGGCCGAAGATGCCGCCGCAGCAGACAAAGAGCCCGGCACCTACGGCCAGGCGCACGGCCTGCACGTCCTCGTCGTAGGCGTGGGTGGTGCAGATCTGCGGGAAAAAGCTGCGGCTGGTCTCCAGGTTGTGGTGCACGCCCGAAAGCCCGGCGTCGATGAGCCGTGCCAGGCGCTCGGGCCCGAGCAGGCCCACGGACACGTCCGCGGCCAGCCCAGCCGCGCGCACTCGGGAGACGGCCTCCAGCAGCTTCTCGAAATCGGCGTCGCCCAGGGCTAGCCCGCTGGCCACGATGCCGAAGCGCGAGGCCCCACGCGCCTTCATGGCCTTCGTGGCGTGGCCGATGGCCCCGGGGTCCAGGAAATCGTGACGCGGGCTCGTTGTTGCGTGGTGCCCGGACTGGGCGCAGAAGGCGCAGTCCTCGGAGCAGTTGCCGCTCTTGGCGTTGACGATGGCGCAGAGGTGCAGGTCTGCGCCGAAATGCCTGCGCCGCACGGCCTGCGCGCCCGCGAGCAGGGCTTCGAAGCCTGGCCCTGTTCCCGCCTCCGCCGCCGCGAGCACGGCACAAAGCGCCGCCCTGTCCAGGGGGCGGTTCTCCAGCGCCAGGGCGATGGCCCTGTCGAGACCCGGGCCGGGGTCAGCCCTTTCGGCCAAGACGCTCATAGATGTCCTTCACGCTCATGCCCGGCACGCGCAGCGCCACGCGGCGGGCCACCTCGCGGGGCTTGCCGCCGCGCGCCTGTTCCTCGGCCATGACCCTGGCCAGCTCAGCCTCGCTGTCCGGCCCGGCTCCGCCTGGCTCGCTGCCGTCCACGGGCTCTGGACCGACAACCACGGTGATCTCGCCCAAGAGGTCCAGGCTGACGTCCGCAAGCCGCCCCAGGCGCCCCAAAATAAACTCCTCGTAGACCTTGGTCAATTCCCGGCACAGGGCGAATTCCCGGTCGCCCAGGACCTCGGCCGCCAGGGAGAGCGTCGCCGCCAGCCGGTCCTTGCGCTCGAAGAAGACCAGGGTCGCGCCCGTGGCCCGGTGCCGGGCCAGGAGCTTTGTGGCTTGGCCCTTCTGGCGCGGCAGAAAGCCCAGGAAGGTGTACGGCGCTGGCGGCAGGCCGCAGGCCGAGAGTGCCACGGCCGGGGCCGAGGGCCCGGGCACCGGCACCACGCGATGGCCCACCTCGCGGCAGGTGCGCACCAGGCGGAAGCCCGGGTCGGCCAGCACGGGCGTGCCGGCGTCGGAGATGAGCGCCACGGACTGGCCTTGGGCCAGCAGCTCCAGCACCTGCGGGATGCGGCCGGTCTCGTTGTGCTCGTGCAGGCTCAGAAAGCCTTTGCGTGCGCGCAAGATGCCCAGGCGCTGGAAGAAGAGCCCGGCGCGGCGGGTGTCCTCGGCCAGCACCGCGTCGGCCCGGCTGAGCACGTCCCGGCCGCGCGGCGAAAGATCGGCCTCGTTGCCGATGGGCGTGGCCACCACGTACAGGCCAGGGGCCAGGGGCGTGGGGGCCAGGGGCGCGGGAGAATGGGCTGGGCTTGCGGGCATACGGGCTTTTCGCCGCCTAGTCGAAGTCGGCCAGAAGCGCGCCCACCTGGATGCCCATGACCTCGGGCCGGTGCTCGTACATCTGCCGGATGCGCCAGCGGGCCTGGTGCAGCTGCTCGTTGTTGATGCCGTTGCGCAGGGCCGTGTCGGCCTCGATGAAGGCGGCCAGGCGGTCGCACATCTTGAGCAGCGGGCCGTCCTTGGGGTCCAGCTCGTCGCGGTTCTTGGCCCCGCGCAGGTCCTCCTCGGTGACGTGGCGTATGTCACCTTCCTCCACCACCGTGGCGATGAACTCCGAGCCTACAGACAGGCCCAGCAGGTAGGAGAGACGCTCGGAGAGATCCGCGCAGCCGCCCCCCCGCAGGGGGCCCAGGATCTTGCTCTCCAGTTCCTGGTTCTCGTACTGCTTGATGAGTTCGCCGATGGCGGCGTCCGAGGACTTCACGGGCGAGATGATGTCGCGGGTGAGCAGCTCGGGCAGGTCGTGGAACAGGCCGCAGAAGAAGTTGTTGTGCCGCCGGGCGCGGCAGGCCCCGGCCTCCACGCTGAAGAACCAGGAATAGGCCGCCACCAGGAACATGTGGCCGAGCACCGTGGTTTCGGGCACGCGCGGGGTCTGGGACCAGCGCTTCTGGAACCGGAGCTGGCCTGCGCGCGCGGCAAAGCGGCAGAACTCGCCTCTCTCGAGCAGCAGGTCGGACACGCCGGGGATGTCGGTCAGGCCCTGGAGCCGCGAGATGAAGCTGTGCTCGATCTCCGGTAGTTCCTCGTCGTGCGGGTTGATGGGCTTCAAAAGCCGGAACTCGGAGTAGGAGGCGTAGAGGTGCGCGGCCATGAGGATGCGCCGGGACAGCGTCTTCTCCTCGGGCTCCATGAGCGCGTCGGTCATGCGGGCCCAGAAGGCCTCGCCCAGCGGGGCCAGCCGGGGCTTGAGCTGGGGCAGCACCCACTGGGTCAGCTTCTGGTAGTCCTCGCGGTTGGCTTTTATCTTATAAAAAACAGGGGGTTTGATGTCCGTGATGACCAGGCGGTAGAAGTAGTCGAACAGCCCGCCCTCAATGGTCTCGTCCACCAGGGTCAGGCGGGCCTCCTGGTCCATGCCCTGGGTGACGCGCGAGAGCAGCATCCAGGCCACGATCATCTTGTGGGCCTGCTTGTCCACCTCCATGAGCTCCATGGGCCGCAGCCGGTCGTTCCAGCGCTTCATGAACGCGCCGGAGAACACCAGCTGCAAGAGGCTCTTGCGGATGACTGTGGACATGCGGACCTCCTGGATTGGCTCGAAGCCCACACCTATCCCGCTTCCCGGCCGTCGGCAAGGGGCCTCGGCAAGAGGAGGCGGCAAGGGCGGCCGCCCCGGTCTGACCGGCGGCCTCTGCGGCGGTTTATCCGACGGTCTATCGGGCCAGGGGCTCGAACAGGGCCAGGCACTCGGCGTGGGCCGTGTGCGGGAACAGGTCCACGGCCTGCACGGCAGACAGGGTGAAGCCCTCGGCCAGCAGCCCGGCGTCGCGCGCCAGCGTGGCCGGATTGCAGGACACGTAGACCAGCCGCGCCGGGCGCTCATTGATGAGCCAGCGTACCACGCCCTGTTCCAGGCCCTCGCGCGGGGGGTCGACCACGACCACGTCCGGTTTTTCAAAGCCCTCGGGCAGGCGCTCCGGCAGGGGCGCATCCCCGGCCAGCTCGGCCCGCAGGAAGCGGCAGTTGGCGGCCTGGTTGAGCTTGGCGTTGGCCTCGGCGTCGGCGATGGCCGCGGGGTTCACCTCCAGGCCCAGCACACGGCCTGCGTGCCTGGCCAGGAACAGCGCGATGCCGCCGCCGCCGCAGTAGAGGTCAAAGACCGTGTCCGTGGGGGTGAGGTCGGCCAGGGTGCGCAGGGCCGAGTAGAGCGCAAGCGCGCCGCTGGTGGAGGTCTGGAAGAAGGCGTCGGCGCTGATGGCGTAGCGCACGTCCTCCAGGCGCTCTTCGAGCGCGCTGGCGCCCAGGGTAAGCAGCGTACGCTCGGCCTGGGCCAGGCCGTCGAGGCGGGTGCGTTCGGCATGCACAAAGGTCTTGAGCTGCGGGAACTCGGAGAGCAGGGCCTCGCCCAGTTCGCGCACCATGCGGGCCTGGGACTCGCTGCCCGGGGTGGTCAGCAGCTGGGCCAAGAGCGCGCCCTGGTGCGTGCTGTGGCGCAGCACCAGGTGGCGCAGATAGCCCTCGCCGCTCTTGCGGTCCAGGGCGTACAGCCCGGCTGTGCTGCAGCGCTTGCCCACGGCCAGCAGGATCTCCTCCCCGGCCTCGGGCAGCAGGTGGCAGCAGGAAAGGGCCACCACCCGGCCAGGGTCGCGGCGGGAATACAGGCCCAGGCGCAGGGCCTCGCCGCTGCCCTGGAAGGCGAATTCCATCTTGTTGCGGAAGCGGTAGGTCTTGGGCGCGGCCACGGCGGGCAGCACGGTCTGCGGCTCGACCTTGCCGATGCGCTTGAGGGCTTCCAGGATCTGGCGCTCCTTCCAGGCCAGCTGCCGGGCCGGGTGCAGGTCTTGCAACGGGCAGCCGCCGCACAGGCCGCCTTCGGGCAGAAAATGCGGGCAGGCGGGCGTGACGGCCTCGGGCGAGGGGCTGAGTGTCTCCACGGCCAGGGCCTCGGCGTGGCGGCGGTGGACCTGCGTGATGCGCGCGCGCACGGTCGCGCCCGGCAGCGCGCCCTCCACGAACACGGCCATGCCTGCGCCGGTGAAGTTTTCGATGCCTTCGACCGTTTCAGGCATGCGGGCCACGCCCGCGCCGCCTAGGGCCAGGGTCATGATGTGGAGTTCCAGCACCTTGCCCACCAGGGGCGAGGGTTCGGCTGCGGATTCGCGGTGGGACGGGCCATGCGAGCCGCCGTGGCGGGCGGTGCGGCCGGAGGTGCTGTGGGAATGCCGGCCGGACTTGTGGCGCCCGCCGCCGCGTCCCGAGGTATTTCTGGGGCTCATGGGCGCTCCTGTTGGGTGTGCAGTGGTCTTGCTTGCAGGGGTCTAGTTTGCAGGGCTTGCGTTGGCAAGCTTTTCGTGGGT
>JANXYI010000372.1 GCA_025350085.1 Deltaproteobacteria bacterium | reverse complement strand
GGAGCACGCGCTGCTGCCGGAGCTCGGGCTGGTGGGCCCCAAGGACATCGTGGTCGGCGCGGACTCCCACACCTGCACCTACGGCGGCCTGGGCGCCTTTGCCACGGGCATGGGCTCCACCGACATCGCCGGGGCCCTGGCCCTGGGCGAGACCTGGTTCAAGGTGCCGCCGTCGATCCGCGTGGAGTACACCGGAACGCTTGAGCCCTTTGTGGGGGGCAAGGACCTGATCCTGCACCTCATCGGCCGCCTCGGCGTGTCCGGCGGGCTGTACCGGGCCCTGGAGTTCGGCGGGCCGGTCATCGACAACCTGTCCATCGAGGGCCGCATGACCATGGCCAACATGGCCATCGAGGCCGGCGCCAAGGTCGGCCTGTTCCCGGCCGACGCCAAGACCCTGGCCTATTGTCAGGCGCACGGCAGGCACGGTGACAAGGCGCTTACGGCCGACCCGGGCGCGGTGTACGAGCAGGAGCTGTCCCTGTCCGTCACGGGCATGGGCCCGCAGGTGGCCTGCCCGCATTTGCCGGACAATGTCCGTGGCGTGGACGAACTCAAGGGCATGCGCGTGGACCAGGCGGTCATCGGCTCCTGCACCAACGGCCGCATCGAGGACCTGCGCGAGGCCGCGGCAGTGCTCAAGGGCCGCAAGGCCAGCAAGAACGTGCGGCTGATCATCCTGCCCGCCACGCCCAAGATCTGGCGCCAGGCCATGGACGAGGGGCTGTTCAGCATCTTCATGGACGCCGGGGCCGTGGTCGGCCCGCCCACCTGCGGGCCCTGCCTGGGCGGCCACATGGGCATCCTGGCCGGGGGCGAGCGTTGCATTGCCACCACCAACCGCAACTTCCGCGGCCGCATGGGCAGCCTGGAAAGCGAGGTCTATCTGGCCAGCCCGGCCGTTGCCGCGGCCAGCGCCGTGGCCGGAGAGATCATGCATCCGGCTAAGCTGTAGGCCGCTCAAGCCGTAGGCAACAGGCTGCACGAACGCCATTTACGACGTGAATTCCCGCCCGGCTGAAGTCCCGGGCGGTGCACAAGGAGAGACGTATGCTCGTCACAGGCAAGGCGCACAAGGTCGGGGCGCACATCGACACCGACGCCATCATCCCGGCCCGGTTCCTGGTGACCACGGACACCGAGCTGCTGGGCAGCAACTGCATGGAGGGCCTGGAGCCCGGCTGGATCAAGCGCGTCCAGAAGAACGACATCATGGTGGCCGGCGAGAACTTCGGCTGCGGCTCGTCCAGGGAGCATGCGCCGCTGGCCCTGCTCGGCGCGGGCATCCCCGTGGTCGTGGCCAAGAGCTTCGCCCGCATCTTCTACCGCAACAGCTTCAACATGGGCCTGGTGCTGCTCGAAGTGGGCGACGAGGTGGACAAGCTCCGCGACGGCGACCAGCTCGAGGTGAATCTTGACGCCGGGCTGATCAAGAACCTGACCACCGGAGCGACCGTGGTCTGCCCCAAGGTCGCCCGGTCCATGCAGGACCTCCTCGACGCGGGCGGGCTCGTGCCCTACGTCAAGAAGCGCCTGGCCCAGAAGCAGCAGGGGGCGTAAGGATGAAAATCTGCGTCATGCCCGGAGACGGCATCGGCCGCGAGATCGTGGCCCAGGCCCTGCGGGTGCTCACCAAGGTCGGCCAGAAATACGGCAAGACCTTTGAGACTGAGGAGGCCCTCATCGGCGGCTCGGCCATCGACGCCACGGGCGGGCCCCTGCCGGACGAGACGGTGAAGCTTTGCAAGGCCGCCGACGCCGTGCTGCTGGGCGCTGTGGGCGGCCCCAAGTGGGACACCATTGATCCCGCCATCCGCCCTGAGAGGGGCCTGCTCGGCATCCGCAAGGAGCTGGGGCTGTTTGCCAACCTGCGCCCGGCCAGCCTGTTCCCGGAACTCAAGCACGCCTGCTTCCTCCGGCCCGACATCGTGGCCAAGGGCATCGACCTGCTCGTGGTGCGCGAGCTCACCGGCGGCGCGTACTTCGGCACGCCCAAGGGCATCGAGATGCGTGACGGCGAGCGCGTGGGCTTCAACAACATGATCTATTCCGAGCATGAGATCCGCCGCATCGCCAAGGTCGGCTTCGAGGCCGCGAAAAAGCGCCGCAAAAAGCTCTGCTCCGTGGACAAGGCCAACGTGCTCGACGTCTCCCGCCTGTGGCGCGAGGTGGTCATCGAGGTATCCCGCGACTACCCGGACATCGAGCTCAGCCACATGTACGTGGACAACGCGGCCATGCAGCTGGTGCGCGACCCCTCGCAGTTCGACGTCATCGTCACCGAGAACCTTTTCGGCGACATTTTGTCCGACGAGGCCTCGGTCATCACCGGGTCCATCGGCATGCTGCCCTCGGCCTCGGTGGGCGCGGGCAGGCCCGGCCTGTTCGAGCCCATCCACGGCTCGGCCCCGGACATTGCGGGCCAGAACAAGGCCAACCCGCTGGCGACGATCCTGTCCGTGGCCATGCTGCTGCGCTACACCGCCGACGAGAAGACGGGCGACATGGCCGCTGAGGCCGCCGCCATCGAGGCCGCGGTGCAGAAGACCCTCCAGCAGGGCTTGCGCACCGGCGACATCCGCGAGGAGGGCTGCAAGCTCGTGGGCTGTGTGGAGATGGCCGACGCCGTGCTGGCGAACCTGTAGCCGCGCGCGATACCGCCTGATTCGACGGGGGGCCGGGCAGTCGGCTCCCCGTTTTTGCTTGACGGGCATGCAACCCTGTTGCATAAGCTGTGCAACATGGTTGCATTCTAGTCTGATGGTCTGGCCTGGCAGTCTGGCCCACAGGAGGTGTCTTCATGCGCAAGAAACTGATGTTGTCGCTGGTGCCGGTGCTGGCCGCGCTGGCCTGCTGGACCCCGCTGGCTGTTGCCGGGACGTCTGCAACGGACGGCAAGCTGCAGGTGGCCGTGGGCGTGGCCCCGGTGGAGTATTTTGCCAAGAGGATCGGCGGGAATTTCATCCAGACCACTGTGCTGGTGCCAGCCGGGGCCGACGCGCACACCTATGAGCCCAAGCCCTCGCAGATGCGTGCCCTTTCCGGCGCCGTGTTGTACCTGTCCGTGGGCCTGGAGTTCGAGACCGCCTGGGAGCCCAGGCTCAAGGCCGCCAACCCGAGGCTTAACGTGGTGCGCATCGACCAGGGCCTGGCCCGGCTGCCCATGCCCGAGGGCCATGACGACCACCATAAGGTCAAGGGCAAGCACGATCAAAGCGATGAGGCCGACCCGCACCTTTGGGTCTCGCCCCCGATGGTGCGGCAGATGGCCGCGAAGATCGCCGAGGCGCTCACCCGTGTTGACCCGGCCCACGCCAAGGTCTTTGCCGCCAATCTGGCCGCGTTCCAGAAGGAAATCGACGGCCTGGACGCCGAGCTGCGCGCCGTCTTTGTTGCAGTCCCGGCAGACAGGCGCAGCTTCCTGGTCTTCCACCCGGCCTGGGGCTACCTGGCGCGCGATTACGGCCTGACCCAGACGGCCATCGAGTTCGAGGGCAAGGAGCCCTCACCCAGGCGCCTGGCGGCCATCGTGGCCCAGGCCAGGGCCAGGGGCACCAGGGTCATCTTCGTGCAGCCGCAGATGAGCCGCCGCACGGCCGAGAGCATTGCCCAGGCCCTGGGCGCGCGGCTGGTGGTGGCAGATCCGCTGGCCGCTGACTGGGCCGTGAACCTGCGTGCCGTGGCCGCGGGCTTCCGCGACGCGCTGCGCTAGGGGGGGGAGGGCGTGATGGACGCACGGGAACGTTTGGAGCGCTGCGGCGTTGCGGTCACGGCAAACCGCCTGCTGGTCCTGGGGGCGCTGTCCGGCGCGGGCCGGCCTCAGACCCCGCAGGAGCTGCTCATTGCCTTGCCCGGCCGCATGAACCGCGTGACCCTGTACCGCATCCTGGAGCTCTTGGTGGAGCGCGGGGTGGCGGCGCGGCACAATGCGGACGGCCGGGCTTTCCGCTACTGCCTGGGCCAGGGTGCGGCCGGGCATTCGCACTTCCACTGCACGCGCTGCGGGGCGACCCGCTGCGTGGACTCCGCGACCCTGGAGCCCGGGCTCTCGCGCCTATTGTCCGGGTTGCCCATGCAGGTGGACATGGCCGAGGTCACCCTCGGCGGGGTCTGTGAGAGCTGTCTGAACGCCTGAGGCATCAGTTTCGGCAATGAAAAAGGCCCGGCCTGGAGAGATTGCGTTTGCTCCAGGCTGGGCCTTTATTGTGTTTGGCGATGAGTCGGCCGTTCGCTAGACCTTCACCTCATAGCCCAACTGCACCAGATCAGCCCGCTGCCCGCCGCGGATGCCGAAGTTCTCGCGCGGCTGCTCGATGACCCGGATGAACACGTCGCCCCTGTCCACGCCGAGGCCTTCCAGTGCGGCCACGATGGCGGCGTACAACCCACCTTTGGTCTCCGGCGTGCGGCCCGCGAACAGGGCGATCTCCACGAGCACGTATCTGTCGCTCTTGCCCTCGGGCAGGAGCCATTCCTCGGCGTCATGCACCGACAGGCGCAGGTTGCGGTCCTGCGGTGGCAGCTTCAGCGTGTCCGCAATGGCCCCTTGCACGGCGGCCATGAGCGCGCGCTTCTCGCCTGAGCTGCGGCCCTTGAGGATGCTGACCAGGGTCACGGGCATGGCAGTCTCCTTGGGAAGCTACAGGCTGGGCAGGCCGGTGGGGGCGACGTGCTGCTCCAGCACATGCGCCACCTGGAGCAGCAGCGTCTCGTCCAGGGCCCGGCCGGTGAGTTGCAGGCCCACGGGCAGGCCATACTCGTGGCCCAGGCCCACGGGCAGGCTCAGGCCCGGCAGCCCGGCTAGGTTGGCGCTGATGGTGAAGATGTCCATGAGGTACATCTGCAAGGGGTCGTCGCTCATCTCCCCGACCTTGAAGGCCGTGGTCGGGCAGACCGGGCCCATGATGAGGTCGCAGTTCTTGAGCGCGGCCTCGAAGTCCTGGCGGATGAGGCGGCGCACCTGCGCGGCCTTGCGGTAGTAGGCGTCGTAATAGCCGGACGAGAGCACGTAGGTGCCCAAGATGATGCGCCGCTGGACCTCCTCGCCAAAGCCCCTGGTGCGGCTCTTGACGTACATCTCCAGCAGGCTCTGGGCGCTTTTGTCGCGCAGGCCGTAGCGCACGCCGTCAAAGCGCGCCAGGTTGGAGCTCGCCTCGGCCACGGCGATGATGTAGTACGTGGCCACCGCATATTCCGAAAGCTTGAGGTCCACGGGCACGGTTTTGGCGCCCAGCGCCTCGGCCTGCTTGACCGCCAGCCCGCAGGCCTCGGCCACCTCGGGCGCAAGGCCCTTGTCCCAGTACTGCGCAGGCAGGCCGATGGTCAGGCCCTTCAAGTCCGTACGCTGGGCCAGCGCGGCCACGTAGTCCGGCACAGGCGCGTTGATGCAGGTGGAGTCGCGTTCGTCGTGCCCGGCAATGACCTGCAGCAGGCGCGCGGCGTCCTCCACGGTGCGGGTCATGGGGCCGATCTGGTCCAGCGACGAGCCGTAGGCCACCATGCCGAAGCGCGACACCCGTCCATACGTGGGCTTGAGCCCCACGATGCCGCAGAAGCTGGCGGGCAGGCGGATGGACCCGCCGGTGTCCGTGCCCAGCGCGCCAAAACACTGGCAGGCGGCCACCGTGGCCGCGGAGCCGCCGCTGGACCCGCCAGGCACGCGCGAGAGGTCCCAGGGGTTTTTGGTGGGGAAATAGGCCGAGTTCTCGGTGGTGGAGCCCATGGCGAACTCGTCCATGTTGGCCTTGCCGAGGAGGATGGCCCCGGCGTCCTTCAGGCGCGCCACGGCCGTGGCATCAAACACGGGCCGGAAGTTCTCCAGGATCTTGGAGGCGCAGGTGGTGGGCACACCCTTGGTGGCCAGCACGTCCTTGACCACCAGCGGCACGCCCCAGAGCGGCTTCCCGGCGTCCGGACCGCTGGCGTCCAGGGCGCTTGCCCGGGCTCTCGCCTCCTCGGCCTGGACCGAGAGCAGGGCCTGGACCCTGGGTTCGGTGGCGGCAATGCGCGCCAGCACGGCCTCGGTGACTTCCGAAGCGCTCAGGGACTTGTCCGCCAACTGCTGGCGAACCTGGGTCAGGGTCAATTGGGCCAGGGGCGATTGGGTCGAATCGGGCATGGTTTCGTTTCCGTAACAAGAAGAAGTGCGTGGGAGCAGGGCGCCTGGACGACGATCAGACGATGCGCGGCACGATGAAGAAGCTGCCGTCGGTCTCGGGCGCGTTTTTCAAGATGTCCTCGCGCGTGAATTCCTTTTTGACCACGTCCTCGCGCATGACGCTGACCTGATCCACAGGCGTGTACATGGGCTCAACGTCACTGGTGTCCAGCTCGGAAAGCTTGTCCATGTAGGCCAGGACGCCGTCCAGCTGCCCGGCGTACTGGCTGATCTTTTCCGGCGTCAGGTCCAGGCGGGCGAGCCTGGCCACCTTGGCCACTTCCTCGGGGCTGATCTTCATGTCCGCATCACTCCTTGGGCTCTCTGGTCAGGCTCCCGGAGGGGCCGCTCTGCTTCTTGGCCTTCTGTATCTCGCGCGAGGAGGCCAGGCGCTTCTCGCGGCGCTCCTTGGCC
>JANXYI010000344.1 GCA_025350085.1 Deltaproteobacteria bacterium | reverse complement strand
GCCTCATCGTGCTCATCGTCGTGGTTGCGAACCTGGGCCTCTGGGCCTTCTTCAACCGCCCGGCCGACCCGCAGCTCGACTTCACCGGCCAGGTCAAGGCCGTATCCTTCAGCCCCTACCGGGCCGACCAGGACCCGCTGGTCAACAAGTTCCCGACCACCAAGCAGATCGAGGAGGACATCGCCTTCCTCAAGGGCAAGGTCGGGACCATCCGCACGTATTCGTCCATGGAGGGCATGGAGACCATCCCGGCCCTGGCCGAGAAGTATGATATGCCTGTCATGGCCGGCGCCTGGCTGGACAAGCGCCTCAAGCGCAACGAGCAGGAGATCAGCGGGCTCATCAAGAACCTGACTGAGCACAAGAACGTGCCCCGCGCCATCGTGGGCAACGAGTCCATCCTGCGCGGCGACTTCACCATCGCCCAGCTCTCGGAGTATCTCCGCCGCGTCAAGGCCGCCGCCCCCAACGCCCAGATCAGCACCGCCGAGCCCTGGCACGTCTGGATCAACCATCCGGAACTGGCCGACAACGTCGACTTCATCGCCATCCACATCCTGCCCTACTGGGAACGTGTGCCCGAGGACAAGGCCATCGAGTGGAGCATGAAGCGCTACAAGCAGGTGGTGGAGGCTTTTCCGAACAAGCACGTGCTCGTGGCCGAAATCGGCTGGCCGAGCAACGGCGAACGCTGGGGCAAGGCCAAGGCCAGCATCGCCAACGAGGCCAAGTTCCTGCGCCAGTTCCTGAACCTGGCCGCCCAGCAGAACATCGACTACTGCGTCATGGAGGCCTTTGACCAGCCCTGGAAGCGCCCGCTGGAAGGCGTTGTCGGCGCGCACTGGGGCATCTGGACCGTGGAGCGCAGCCTCAAAATTCCCCTCACTGGCGTTATCCTTGAGGATACGCTGTGGCCCGTGCAGTGGGGCGTGTCCATGCTGGCCCTGCTCCCCATGCTCTTCTTCCTGTACAAGCGCCGCACCCAGCCCTTTTCCGGGCGGCTGTTCTTCTCGCTCCTGCTGCAGACCGTGACCAGCTCGCTGGTGTGGATCGCCTTCACGCCCATCACCATCGAGTTTTTGCCCGCCGAGACCGCGGCCTGGGCCATGCTCCTGCCCATGCAGATCGGCCTGCTCGCCGTGGTGCTCATCAACGGCTTTGAGATGAGCGAGATGCTCTGGCCCGAGGGCCTGCGCCGCCGCTTCTTCCCCCTGCGCCACGACCTGGACGCCGGACTGCCCAAGGTGTCCATCCACGTGGCCTGCTGCAAGGAGCCGCCGGACATGGTCATGGCCACCATGAACTCGCTGGCCGCGCTGGACTACCCGAACTTCGAAGTGCTGCTGGTGGACAACAACACCCACGACCCCGCGCTGTGGCAGCCGCTGGAAGAGCACTGCGCCAAGCTGGGCGCGCGCTTCCGCTTCTTCCACCTGGAGGAATGGCCGGGCTACAAGGCCGGGGCGTTGAACTTCGCCCTCAAGGAGACCGCGGCCGACGCCCGGGTCATCGCCGTGGTGGACTCCGACTACCAGGTCAGGCCCTCCTGGCTCCGGTCGCTGACCCCGTACTTCGAGAAGCCGGACATTGCCATCGTGCAGAGCCCCCAGGACCACCGCGAGTGGGCCGGGGACCCGTACAAGACCGTGTGCGCCTGGGAGTATGACGGATTCTTCCGCATCGGCATGGTGCACAGAAACGAGCGCAACGCCATCATCCAGCACGGCACCATGACCATGATCCGCAAGGCCGTGCTCGAGGAAGTGGGCGGCTGGGGCGAGTGGTGCATCTGCGAGGACGCCGAACTGGGCCTCAAGGTGCTGGAGCGCGGCTACCAGGCCATCTACGTGCCCGAGAGCTTCGGAACCGGCCTGACCCCGGACACCTACGCCGGGTTCAAGCGCCAGCGCTTCCGCTGGGCCTACGGCGCGGTGCAGATCCTGAAGCGCCACTGGCGCCAGCTGCTGCCCTGGAACAAGTCCACGCTGCTCGACGCCGGGCAGAAGTACCACTTCATCGCGGGCTGGCTGCCCTGGTTCGCCGACGCCACGCAGATCGCGGTGCTCGTGGTCAGCCTGGTCTGGTCGCTGGGCATGCTGGTGCTGCCGCGCTACTTCGGCACGCCGCTGTCCATCTTCCTCCTGCCGCCGCTGGGCGCCTTCCTGTTCAAGCTGTTCCACTTCATGTGGCTGTACAAGACCCGCGTAAAGTGCGGCCTGTGGGAGCGCATCGGCGCGGCCATCGCCGGCCTGGCCTTGACGCATACCATTGCCAAGGCCATTTTCCAGGGCGTGTTCACATCCAAGAAGCCCTTCCTGCGCACGCCCAAGTGCGAGGAGCGCTGCGCCGTGGTGCGCGGCCTGCTCATGGCGAGAGAGGAGCTGCTGATTCTGGGCCTGCTCTGGCTCGCGGCGGCCGGGGTCATGGCCCGCTACGGCACCGAGAACCCGGACATCGTGACCTGGGCGCTGATCCTGCTCGTGCAGTCCACCCCGTACCTAGCAGCCCTGTGCCTGTCGCTTCTGTCGGTCATGCCGAACCTGATCCCCGGCGTGAACGCAAAGCTGGCCTGCAGCAACGCCTGCCAGATCGTAGCCGCTGCGCCGGGCACCGCCTCGGTGGCCCTCCCCATGGCCCAGAAGCGCAAGGACAAGGTCTAGCGCCGACTACTGGAAATGACGAACGGCCCGGTTCCCTGTGAGGGGGCCGGGCCGTTTTCGTTTTCTAAACTTCCGGCTGACAAGGTTCGGAAGATTCTCCGGAGGCCGGGGGCATGATGCCCCCCGGTGGCCCCTGGCTCAAACACGCCGAAAAGGCTGGCGCAGGTTCGTCCTGTGCCAGCCTTTTCGGCGTCATGGGGATTCCAAAGGGCATGCATGCCCTTTGGCCGCCGGAGGCTATTCTTCCAGCAGCTTCCGGTAGTCCGCGGCCATGCGTTCCACGCTGAAGCGCTTGCGGCCCTGGTCGCGGGCGGCGCGGCCGAGGGAGCGCGCCAGGGCGGGCTGCGCAAGCAGGGAGACGGCGTGGTCGACTAGGCCGTCCATGTCGCCGGGTTCGGCCAGCAGACCGGTCTCCTGGTGGCGGATGATCTCCGGCACCCCGCCGACGCTGAAGCTGGCCACGGGCAGCTCCAGGGCCGCTGCTTCGAGGAGCACGAGGGGGTGGTTGTCGGCCAGGGTGGGATAGACCAGGCAGTCGGCCGCGCGCATGAGCAGGGCCAGTTTGGCGCGGTCCAGGTAGGGCCAGACCGTGAGGCCGTCCTTGGTCGAGGCCTCGTCGCCGCCCACGGCAAAGCCCAGGCAGCCGGGCACGGCCTCGGCGATGCGCGCCCAGTAGTCGGGCCAGGCGGCGCCGGACTTGTAGGCTGCGCGGCCGCCGCCGTGGGCCGCGAAGAGCGCGACCTTTGCCCCGGGCGCGAGGCCAAGCGCGCTTCGGGCTTCTTGATGTGAGGCCAGGCTGTCCGGCCAGGGCACGCCGTTGGGGATGACCTTGAGCCGCAGCTCCGGCAGGACGGCCTTGGCCAGCCCGGCCAGCCAGCGCGAGGGGCTGACCAGCTGCGGGCCGAGGCGCCTGAGCAGGCGCAGGATGTGGCCCTGGCGCAGCCGGGC
>JANXYI010000338.1 GCA_025350085.1 Deltaproteobacteria bacterium | reverse complement strand
CTCGCGCAGGCGCTCGGTAAGCTCGCCCTTGACCAGGGTGACGCGCCAGGGGGCCAGGCCGCCGTGCTTGTCGGCCAGGCTCTTCAGCGTGTCCAGGCCCAGGCGCATGGGCTTGGGCGAGCGGTCCACGCAGATCAGGTGCAACTTGCGGCGGCGCAGGTGCGGCCGGGCCATCCACAGGGCCAGGGCAGCGGAGAGCGGCCCGGCGCCCAGGTCGATGACGGTGGTCTCGGCCTCGGGGTTGTCCCCGCCCGGATCGAGCGCCAGCCCGGCGAAGAGCACGCCCAGCCGGTAGATGTTCCAGGGCAGGAAATAGCGCAAATAGGCCGAGAGCGCGGCCGGGTCCGCGAGGTAGTCGCGCTTAAGCTCGTCGCGCTCGTCGGTGAGCAGGTGCGAGAGACGGCGGATGTCGCCCGGCAGCTCGCGGCGGTGCTGCCTGCGCATGGGCATGGCCGCGTCCAGGTGTTTGGGCAGCCCGGCCAAAAGGGCCAGGAAGTCGCCGCCGGGGCGCGGAAAGAGTTGTTCAGGCGACATACTTGAGGACCATCCTTTCAACATACAGGGAACCGAAACCAGGCTCAGCGGCCAGGTCGAGGGCGCGGCAGCGGCCGGGCAGGGTGCGCACCCAGTCCCAGGCCGCGGGGCTGGTGAGCAGCAGGCGCGCCCCGGTAAGCGAGGTGTTGCCCGCGCGGCGTACCCGGCTGGTAAGCGCCTCGGGCAAAAAACCAAGGGCCGCCAGGTCGGCCGCGTCCACATGCTCGCCCATGGCTCCGGCCAAGTGCACGCCCGAAAGCGCTGTTGGGGCGAGCTTCGCCTCGGCCAGCAGCCGGGACAGGGCCAGGTTGAAGGCCGCCTTGACCTTGACCAGCTCCTCCACGTCCGAGGCCGGGAGAAGCAGGCCGTGGCCCAGGTCCAGCGCCTGTTCGCCATCCAGGCTGACAAGTTTTTGGGCGAGGCGCTTGCCCAGGGGCGTGGCGGGTACCACGAAGCGGCCCGACTCGTCCAGCACGCCAGCGCGCAGGAGCGTGGCCGTGAGCGACAGGTAGCCCACGCCCGTAATGCCCGCGTCCTCCTGTTCCATCTGGGGGCCTGGCAGGGGCGGACGCTCGATGTACTCCGGCCGCAGGCCCACCGGGGTGAGCACAAAGGCGCGCACCGCACCTGGCCCGGCCACGCGGCCGTGGCGCAGGCCTACGCCCTCGAGCGCCGGGCCCAGCGGCACGCTGGCCAGCAGATATTCGTCCGGGGACAGGGCCAGCACGAACTCGCCGTTGGTGCCCAGGTCGGCCAGCAGGAACGGGTAGGCGGGCGGGCCATCCGGAGAAAAGTGCAGCGCTGCGAGCCCGGCGCTCAGGTCCGCGCCGATGAAGGGCGCCAAGAGCGGCGGGATGAGCGCAGCGGGCAGGCCACCGGGCGAGTCTGGGCCGAACTGGCGCTCGTCGCCGCCGACATACTCCAGGTGGTAGGGCGCGCGGGCCAGGCCGTCCACGGCGAGGCCGAGCAGCAGGTAGGTCATAGCGCTGTTGCCCGCCACGCACAGCCGCGTGATGTGCGCTCCGTGGCTGGCCTCGGCGTCGGCCTTTAGCGCGAGCAGGCGCTGGCGCACCAGCCCGGACAGCACAGCGGCGCCGCCAGGCCTCTGTGCATAGGCCAGGCGCGACATGACCTCGCTGCCCAGGCCCAGCTGCGGGTTGAGGCCCTGGCCCGAGGACAGCGTCTGGCCGCTTTTGTCGAGCGCGGCCCAGTGGATGCTCGTGGTGCCCAGGTCGATTGCCAATGATGCGGCCGCAGCCGCGGGCCCGCTTGTGGCCATGCCAATGTCCACGCGGGGCCGGGCCGAGCGCCGGGGCTCGGGCAGGAAGATCGCGCAGGCTGCCGCCGGGTGCAGGCAGGACAGCCGCCAGCCCTGGGCCACGGCCTCGGCGCCCAGGCGCTTCAGTTCCTCGGCCAAGGGCACTGGCGGCGTGGATTCGTAGCGCACACGGCACAGCCCGCAGCGGCCCAGGCCCGCGCACAGCGGCACCCCGTCCCACAGGCCGGACAGCCCGTCTTCCTGGAACAGAAAAATGGCCTGGGCCAGGGTCTGGTCCGGTGCCGGTGCCAGTTTCAGGCTGCGGCCGTCAAAAGTGGTGATGCGGATCATGGCGCGCCTCAAGGCTTGGAGCCGGGCCGGCGCGGCAGGCGCACGGTGAAGGTGGTGCCCTGGCCCTGGGCGCTGTCCACCTGGATGGTGCCGCCCATGCCGGTAACCAGCGTGTGGCACAGGGATAGCCCGAGCCCGGTGCCCTGGCCCGGGGCCTTGGTGGTGAAGAAGGGGTTGAAGATCTTGTCCATGTTTTCCGGCAAGATGCCCGAGCCGTTGTCGTTGATGTTGATCTCCAGGGCCTGGTCGTCGGCCCGGGCCGAGGCCTCGATGCGGCCGCCCGTGTCCACGGCGTGCAGGGCGTTGGTCATGAGGTTCAGCACCACCTGGCGCAGCAGCGGGGCGTCGGTGCGCAGGCTGGGCAGGTCCTGGGGCAGGGTGCGCACCAGGGTCACGTTCTTGTACGAGGCCTCCTTGTCCACCAGCCGGGCCATGTCGTCGATGAGCCGGGCCACGTCCACCTCCTGGAGCACGGGCTCGCGCTTGCGGGCGAAGTCGAGCAGCTTGTGGGTGATGTTCTTGCAGCGGTCCACCTGGGAGCGGATCTCGCGCAGGGAGTCCTTGACCTCGACGAAGTCAGCGCCGGGGGCCTTCTCGGCCTCGGCCACCAGGTGCGCGGCCCATTCGGCCTCCTGGGCGATGATGGCGATGGGGTTGTTGATCTCGTGCGCGATGCCTGCCGAGAGCTCGCCGATGGCCGCCAGCTTCTGGGACTGGATGAGTTGGCTGTTGAGCGCCAGCCGGGACTCCTCGGCCCCGCTTAAGCGGGTGAGCAGGCCGCGCGCGGAGAAGGCGGCGATGCCGAGCACGGCTGCCGCCAGGATGGCGGCCAGAAGCGGGGTGGCGAAGGTCGCGGCCACCACGAGGGCGGCCAGCACAGGCGGCACCAGGAAATGCGCCCACAAAAGCAGGCTGTGGTCCTTCCAGACCCTGGCCCCGGTGGCCCTGGCCAAGATGCCCTGGTCCGGGCCCTGGTCCCTTTTTGCGGGCTCAGGCACCCTGCTTGTGGGCCTTGGCATTGAGCTGTTTCCTCTCAAAGGCCTTGCGCACCTTGTCCAGAAGGTCGTCGAAGTCCGTGGGCTTGAGCACGTAGTCGTAGGCGCCCAGGTTCATGCCCTGCATCCCGGCCTCCAGCGAGGCATGGCCGGTGAGCATGATGACCTCGGTGAGCGGCCAGCGCTCGCGGATCTGCTTCAAGGTCTCCAGGCCGTCCATGCCCGGCATGCGCACGTCCAGGATGACCACGTCGTATTCCCGGACGGCCATCTCGTCCAGGGCCTCCTGGCCGCTTTTCGCGGAGTCGAGCGGCATCTTGCGGATGCCGAAGCGTTTGACCATGGTCTCCACAAAGTCGACCTCGTCATCCACAAGCAGGATTCTGATGTCCATGTGCGCTCCTTTGGCCCCTGGTCCGGGCCTACGCCTTGCGCAGCGGCAGGCTGATGATGAACGTCGCGCCGTGGCCTTCTTGGCTGTCCACCGTGATGCGCCCGCCGAGCTTCTGGATGATGCTGAAGCTGATGGTCAGCCCCAGGCCCGTGCCCTGGCCGACCTTCTTGGTGGTGAAGAAGGGATCGAAGATCTTGTCCAGCTTCTCCTTGGGGATGCCCGGCCCGGTGTCGGCGATGGAGATGATGACCTCGTCGGGATCGCTCACGGCCTGGGTGCGGATCTGGATGCTGCCGTCCTTGCCGATGGCGTCGATGGCGTTGTCGATGATGTTCAAAAAGACCTGCTGGAGCTGGGCCGAGTCGCTGGCCACAAAGGGCAGGTCCTTCTGGAAGGTGGTGTGGATCTCGATGGCGCGGTACCTGGCCTCGTTTTCCAGGAAGGTGATGGTCTGGTTCAGGACCTCGTTGATGCTGATGTCCTCCTGGAGCGGGTCCATGCGCCGGGCAAAGCCGAGCAGGCGGTGGGTCACGTCCTTGGCCCGGGTGACGTGGTACTCGATCTTGGTGATGGCGTCCTCGAACTCCTTGAGGTTCGGGCTGGCCTTGATGTCCTCCTCGCTCAAGAGGTCGCGCATCCAGCCGGCCTTTTCCTTGATGATGGCCAGCGGATTGTTGACCTCGTGGGCCACGCCCGCGGCCATTTTGCCGAGCGAGGCCATCTTGCTCGACTGGGTGAGCGAGGCGTTCAGCGTGGCCTTCTCGCGCTCGGAGCGCACCAGCTGGGCGATGATGGTGGTGCTGGTGAGTACCGTGCCCCCGGCGATGAGCAGGAAGCCGCCGGCCAGGATGAGCCAGACCAGGTAGCGGGTGCGCGTCAGCGGCATGAGCTCCTCGCTCGGGTCGTCGCGGATGGCCAGCAGCCAGTTCTTGTTGTCCAGCCAGGCCAGGCCGAAGAGGTACGGCTTGCCGCCCACCTCGATCATCTCCGAGCGCACGCCCGGGAAGCGCGCAAAGGAGCCCAGGTCCATCTTGCCGAGGAGCTTGGCCCCGAAGCGCGGCTTGGACTGGAGGATGTTCTCGGCGTTGAGCAGGAAGGCGTCGCCGTTGGCGCCCAGCTGATCGCTCTGCACCAGCGAGTCAAAGATGTCCGAGTCGATGGTGGCGCGCAAGATCCAGCTCTTGTCGCCCTCGCGGCGCATGACGGCGATGATGAAGTGGGGGTAGTTGCGCAGGCCCATGAAGACGTCGCTGATGAAGATGCCCTTGGCCTGGACCTGGTGGAACCACTCCTCGTTCTTGTAGTTGGCCGTGCGGATGGAGTGGTAGGGCCCGGTGTAGACGATGTGGTCGCCGTTCTGGTCGATGATGCCGAGGTCGATGTAGTACTTGGAGCGCGATTGCAGCAGGGTGAACACGCGCTCGAAGGTGCCGTCCTCAAGGAAGTATTTCAGCTGATGGGTGTAGGCGATAGCCATGAGCTGCGAGAGGCGCTCGTTCAGGAACAGATCGATGGTGCGGCGCTTGTTCTCGGTGATGTGGTTCAAGTGCTGGTGCATCTTGCTGGTGTGCGCCGTCTCGAACTGGTGGTAGATGGTGTAGCCCAGGATGAGCAGCGGAATGAGCGAGAACCCCAGGGTGGTGAGGATCATCTTGACGCGGAGCCTCGTGTATCCGGAGCTTTCCAGCATGCCCGCCGCCTTGTCTTGGAGATGTGTGCGCCGGGCCGGGCCTCCGCCATTGCGGTGAAAGCCGGGCCAACGTTTCTATTTACCCCGTGAACAGATGATATGCAAGGGATTTGGGCCTGATATGCGGGCAGGACAGCGCAGGGACCGGCAGGCTGCCCGGCCCTTGCCAGGAGCAGGCAGCTTGTATCTGGCGGGATTTTCTGCGATTGGGTGGATATGGAACAGTGTGCAGGCTTCTTCGGCAGGATCAGGCAGGCCCTCGGCGGCGGCAGGTCCGGCCCGGCCC
>JANXYI010000285.1 GCA_025350085.1 Deltaproteobacteria bacterium | reverse complement strand
AAGATCACCCAATGTGACCCCCCTTTTGTGAGTCTTGCGGTCACCCATCGTGACCCCCCTTGCCATCGTTCCGCCATCTGGCACCCTTGGGCTTTGTCCCTTGAGGAGACGGCATGGCAGGCAGGAGGAAGGCGGTGGAGGACGTTCGGGAGATCATCCGACGTTTGCAGATGGGCCAGCGGATCAAGGAGATCCGGCGGGACTTGAAGCTGGCGCGGAACACGGTGCGCAAATACATGCACCTGGCGACGAAGGAAGGCTGGTTCCAAGGGGCACTTCCCAGCGCGGCGGAGATCGAGGCGGCGCTGGAGCGGCGGCCGAGGGCGGTGACGGAATCGAAGGCGCTGGCCTTTGAAGGCCGGATTCGGGAGCTGCGTGGGAAGGGGGTGGAAGCTCAGGCGATCTTCCAGTTCCTGGCGAAGGAGGGGTTCAGCGGCAGCTATTCGAGCGTGAAACGGTTCGTCCGCAAGGTTGAGGCGAAGGCACCTGAGGCGGTACTGCGCATTGAGGTGGAAGCGGGAGCGGAGGCCCAGGTGGATTTCGGGGCCGGCCCCAGGCTGGTGAACCTGGTCACGGGGGAGTGCCGCAAGAGCTGGGTCTTCGTGATGACGCTGGGGCATTCGCGGCACCAGTATGTGGAGCTGGTGCTGGACCAGAAAGTGGCGACGTGGCTGGGCTGCCACCAGAGGGCATTCGAATTCTGGGGCGGCGTGCCGAAGCGGGTGGTGTTGGACAACCTGGCGGCAGCGATCACGAAAGCCTGCTTCCACGACCCGGTGGTGACGACGGCGTACCGGCATTTCGCGGAGCACTACGGGTTCCTGATCGCGCCGTGTCGGCCCAGGACGCCGCAGCACAAGGGCAAGGTGGAGAGCGGGGTGCGATACGCCAAGCGCAACGCGCTGGCGGGGCAGGAGTTTGGATGGGCGCTTGGGCCCTGGAACGAGCACCTGCGGCGGTGGTGCCTGGAGGTGGCGGGCGTGCGGATGCACGGGACGATCCAGGAGCGTCCGCTGGAGCTCTTCGAGAAGGCAGAGAAGGGAGCCTTGCTGCGGCTTCCGCCGGACCGATACGAAGTCTACGAGCCCAAGCAGGCGAAGCTGCACAGCGACTGCCATGTGGTCTTTGAAAAGTCCTTCTATTCCGCGCCGCACCGTTTCATCGGGCAGGAACTGCTGGTGAAGGCGTACGCGGGGCGTGTGGAGCTGTATTTCCGGCACGAGCGGGTGGCCACACACGCCAGGGCGGTGAGGCGAGGCCAACGGCTCGTGCTTCACGACCATTTTCCGCCGGAGAAGCTGGCGGGCCTGCTGGCGGCACCCACAAGGCTGCGGGAGCAGGCGAAGGGCATCGGGGAGGCGACCTTCCAGGTGGTCGACCAGTTGCTGCGGGAGAGGCCGGTGGACCGGCTGCGGGCGTGCATGGGCATCGTGCGTCTGGCTGGGAAGTACGGGGAGGGCCGCCTGGAGGCGGCTTGTGCCCGGGCCCTGAACTACGACAACCTTGGCTACGGCATCATCAAGCGCATCCTGCATCTTGGCCTGGACCTCACCCCTTCTCAGGAGGAGCTCTTCACCCAGGGGCCGGTGCCGAAGACAGCCGCGTATGCCCGACCCCTGTCGGACCTCGCGGCCCACTTTCATCGGAGCAAGACATGGAACTGGTCGGACAACTCAGCCCAAAACTGAAGAGCCTGAGGCTCTCGGGCATCCTGGAGACCTTGGATGTCCGCAACAAGCAGGCGTTGGAGGAGAAGTGCAGCTACGTGGAGTTCCTGCAGAAGCTGCTGGAAGACGAGGTGGAGCGACGGGGGCAGAAGCAGTTGGTTCAGCGGATGAGGCGCAGCCAGCTCGATCCCGGCAAGACCCTGGAGACCTTCAACTTTGCGTTCAACCCCTCGATCAACCGCCGGCAGGTCTACGACCTGGCCACTTGCGCGTTCGTGGAGAAGGCGGAGGCGATCTTCCTGCTGGGGCCGGCGGGGGTGGGCAAGACGCACCTGGCGCAGGCTCTGGGCCATGAGGCGGTCCGCCGCGGCTACGACGTGCTGTGCATCCGGGCAAGCCAGATGCTTCAGCAGCTCCACGCCGGCCGGGCCGATGGCAGCTACGAGCGTCGGCTGGCCGCGTTGAGGTCGGTGGACGTGCTCATCCTGGATGACTTCGGCCTCAAGCCCATGCGTCCGCCAGCTCCCGAAGACCTTTACGAGGTCATCGATGGGCGTTACGGCAAGCGCCCCATCATCCTGACAAGCAACCGGGCCTTCGACGAATGGCCGGAGCTTTTCGACAACCAGGTCCTGGCCTCGGCGGCCATCGACCGGCTGGCCCACGGTGCCACCCAGTTCATCATCAAGGGCGATTCTTTCAGGGCCAAGGGCATGAACAAAACCAGCTCGGAGGCGAAGGACTAAAACCTTACGCGGTTTCTTACACAACCAAAGGCAAGGGAAAGGCCACGTGGGGGGTCACGATGGGTGACCCTGGGGGGTCAAATGCGGTGACCGTTGACACCGTGACATCCATGTTGAAGGCCTTAGGGAAGCTATCCGATCGGTCGTGAATGCGACCATCCAGACCAAGCTCGATTGGATCTGGGGTCGAGCCAACGCCTTTGCGGCCGACTCCAAGAAATTCCCGGTATTCCAGCAGAACATGCGGGCCGAATTCCATAATCGCCTGCACGGTCGTGGCGTGATGATCTACTGGCATGTCAACGGCAAGGCCCTGTGCGTCTTCTCGCAGATGAAGACCTGCTCCTCCTCAGAAGTCGCTTCGATGATCGAGGGGGTGGTCAGGCATGGCACCGAGGTGAAAGTAGAGGACCAATTCGTGGATACCCATGGCCAGAACGAAGTTGCGTTCGGCATTTGCCGCATGCTGGGCTTCAATTTGCGACCGCGCCTAAAAGGAATCAATCTCAAGAAGCTTTACAAGTCCACTCCGGGGATGCGGTTCAAGAACATCGGCCCGGTGGTGGGCGGGAGCATCGACTGGGCGCTCATTGAACGCAACTATGACCAAATGGTGAAGCACATCGCGGCCCTGCGAGTCGGCACCGCTAGTTCAGCG
>JANXYI010000270.1 GCA_025350085.1 Deltaproteobacteria bacterium | reverse complement strand
GCATCTGCGCGGTGCGCGAGGGCAAGAGCGTGGACACCTCGCTCGGCATGACGCCGCTGGCCGGGGTCATCATGGGCACCAGAAGCGGCGACATCGACCCGGCCATCATCTTCTACCTGGCCGAGCGCAAGGGGTATTCGTTCAGCCAGATCGACGACATCTTGAACAAGCAGAGCGGGCTCAAGGGCATCTGCGGCATGAACGACATGCGCGACATCCACAAGGCCGTGGCCGAGGGGAACGTGCAGGCCAAGCTGGCGCTGGAGATGTTCGGCTACCGCAACCGCAAGTACATCGGTTCCTACATGGCGGTGCTCGGCCGCGTGGACGCCATCGTGTTCACGGCCGGCATCGGCGAGAACGACCCTGTCTCGCGCGAGCTGTCCTGCCGGGGGCTGAGTGCCCTGGGCGTCACGCTCGACCATGAGCGTAACCTGTCTTCGGAGCGCGGCGCGCGCGATATCGGCGCCGAGCTCTCCCAGGTGCGCGTGCTGGTGATCCCGGCCAACGAGGAGCTCGAGATCGCCCGCCAGACCGGTGAGGTGCTGCGGACGAGCTGATTTACGGCGGAGACCCCCCGTGCGGATGGTTGTCCGACGCGGGTAGCATCGGACCAACATACGCAAGGAGGATTCTCATGGAACCAACAGTGGCAGAAGTCGTAACCTGGACTCAGAAGTACATGCCTTTCGGGGACAACTACCTGCTCCCCGCGCTGGTGGCGGCCATCCCGCTCATCATCCTTTTCGTCATGCTGGCCGTGCTGCGCAAACCCGGCCACAAGGCGGCCTTTGTGGCCACCAGCGCGGCCGTGCTGCTGGCCATCTTCGTCTGGGGCATGCCCGCCCAGCTGGCCCTGAACGCCACGGCCTTCGGCGCTGCCTACGGCCTGTTTCCCATTGTCTGGATCGTCATCACGGCCATCTGGATCTACAACATGACCGTTGAGTCCGGCGAGTTCGAGATCATCAAGAACTCCCTGGCCAGCATTACCGAGGACCGGCGGCTCCAGGCCATCTTCATCGCCTTTGCCTTCGGCTCCTTCATCGAGGGCACGGCGGGCTTCGGCACGCCCGTGGCCATCACCGCGGCCATGCTCGTGGGCCTCGGGTTCAACCCGATGTACGCCGCAGGCATCTGCCTCATCGCCAACACCGCGCCCGTGGCCTTCGGCGCCATCGGCATCCCCGTGGTGGTCGCCGCCCAGGTCACGGACATCGACATGATGCGCATCAGCGCCATCTGCGGCCGCCAGTTGCCTTTCCTGTCCATCATCGTGCCCCTGTGGCTCTCGGTGACCATGAGCGGCTGGAAGCGTTCCATGGAGGTCCTCCCGGCCTGCCTGGTGGCCGGTATCTGCTTCGCGGGCACCCAGTTCGTCATGTCCAACTTCCACGGCCCCTACCTGCCGGACATCGCCTCGGCCATCGTGACCATCGTGGGCCTGTTCCTGTTCCTCAAGGTCTGGAAGCCCAAGAACACCTGGCACTTCCCGGACGAGCCGGCCTCGGCCTGCGCCGTGACCAAGTGCGACTACACCGCGGGCCAAGTCATCCGCGCCTGGGGCCCGTACCTCATCCTGGCGGTCATGGTCCTGCTGTGGGGTCTCGACCCGGTCAAGAAGGTCCTCGACGCCATCACCCCCTTCAAGTTCGACTGGCCGTCGCTGCACAAGCTGGTCATCAAGACCGCGCCCGTGGTGGCCAAGGACGCGCCCTACGCCGCGGTGTTCAAGCTGAACCTGCTCTCGGCCGCGGGCACGGCCATCCTGTTCTCCGGCCTTTTGTCCGTGCTGATCATCCCGGGCTACGGCTTCGGCAAGGCCTTTGCCTGCCTGGGCCGCACCATCTACCAGCTGCGCTTCCCCATCGTGACCATCGCCATGATCCTGGGCCTGGCCATCATCATGAACTACTCGGGCATGAGCTCCACCCTGGGTCTGGCCTTCACGGCCACCGGCGCCTGGTTCCCGTTCTTTGCGCCCATCCTGGGCTGGCTCGGCGTGTTCCTCACCGGCTCGGACACCTCGTCCAACGCCCTGTTCGGCTCGCTGCAGAAGACCACGGCCCAGCAGATCGGCGTGGACCCGGCCCTGTGCGTGGCCGCCAACTCCTCGGGCGGCGTCACCGGCAAGATGATCTCCCCGCAGTCCATCTCGGTTGCCACCGCGGCCTCGAACCTAGTGGGCAAGGAAGGCGACATCTTCCGCTTCACGCTCAAGCACTCCATCGCCATGGTCGTCTTCATCAGCATCCTGACCATGCTCCAGGCCTACCCCCTGAAGTGGATGCTGCCGTAACCTAAGCCATCACCTCCAAAGCGCGGGAGCGGGCCCTCCGGGGCCCGCCTCCCGCCGAATTTCCGGCTTGCCCCGCGTGGGCGGCCGAACCCGCCCGAAGCCGCCGAAGCTGACGAACGAGGCAGCAGGTGCGCCGGGCCAGACCTGTAGCGATCCCCTTGAGAGGTGCGACCATGAGCGAGAACACGCGACTGGCAGATATGATGGCCGAGAAGGCCGGGCTCGTCTCGGCCATCGTGGCCCGGATCAAGACCCTGGACGAGGCCTTTGCCTACACGCTTGACGTGTGCGACAAGAAGGAGGCCTGCCAGCTCCTGCCCTCGGGCTGCGAGTCTGACCTCTCCGCCGAGGCCGGGGCCCTGTGCGAGACCAAGCTCGGCAAGATCATCGCCGCGCCCGGCCTCTCGGCGGACCAGACCAGGGCCTTTGGCGAGGCCTGCACCAAGGCCGGGGTCGAGTTCCTGACCGAGGGCATGCGCAGCCACCTGGCCGGCATCGACATCGGCTTCACCATCGCCGAGGCCGCCATCGCCGAGACCGGCACCTTTGTGCTCGATTCCCGCAGCGAAGAGCTGCGCCTGGCCACCATGATCTGCGAGGTGCACGTCTGCGTGGTGCCGGTGTCGACCATCCGCGAGACGAGCTTCGAGGTGGAGGACTACCTGCGCCAGCTTGCCAAGGACGGCCCCTCGTACGTGGCCTTCATCACCGGGGCCTCGCGCACCGCGGACATCGAGCGCGTGCTGGCCATCGGCGTGCACGGGCCCCTTGAACTGCACATCCTGCTCTTGGAGGACTAGCCATGCAGACCGCACGCGACCTCAAGGAATATAGGGGCGAGCTTAAAAGCGCGCTCGACAACGAGTTTCTGCGCACGGCCATGGACAACTTCGCCGTGGCCTACCGCGCCAGCCGCGCCAAGGCCTTTGCAGGCATGGACGTGGACGGGCTTGTGCGGGACATCGCGATGGCCAAGGACCAGGCCATGGCCCGCATGGACGAGCTGCTGGCCGAATTCACGAAGAACGCCGAGGCGCTCGGCATCACCGTGCACGTGGCGGGGACCGGCCAGGAAGCCAACGAGATCATTGGCCGCATCGCCCAGAACGCGAACTGCAAGCGCATCGTCAAGTCCAAGTCCATGACCGCCGAGGAGACGCTTTTAAACCACCACCTGGAGGACCTGGGCCTCACGGTCACGGAGACGGACCTGGGCGAGTGGATCATCCAGCTCAGGCACGAGGGCCCGACGCACATGGTCATGCCCGCCATCCACCTCTCGCGCTTCCAGGTGGCCGACCTGTTCAGCGACGTCACCGGCACAAAGCAGGAGGGGGACATCCAGAAGCTCGTGAAGGTGGCCCGGCGCGAGCTGCGCGCCAAGTACGCCCAGGCCGACATGGGCATCAGCGGCGGCAACTTCGCCATCGCTGAGACCGGGACCATCGCCATCTGCACCAACGAGGGCAACGGACGGCTGGTGACGACCCTGCCGCGCGTGCACGTGGCCCTGGTAGGCCTGGACAAGCTCACCCCGACCATCACCGACGCCCTGCGCGTGCTGAAGGCCCTGCCCAGAAACGCCACGGGCCAGGCCATCACCTCCTATGTCTCCTGGATGACCGGACCGAGCGAGTGCAAGGCCGCGCCAAACGGCACAAAAGAGATGCACGTGGTCTTTCTGGACAACGGCCGCCGCAAGCTGGCCAAGGACCCCGTTTTCTCGCAAGTTTTGCGCTGTGTGCGCTGCGGCGCCTGCGCCAACGTCTGCCCGGTGTACCGGTTGGTGGGCGGCCACCAGTACGGCCACATCTACATCGGGGCCATCGGGCTCATCCTGACCTACTTCTACCACGGCCGCGAGAAGGCCAAGAACCTGGTGCAGAACTGCATCAACTGCGGGGCCTGCAAGGCCGTGTGCGTGGGCGGCATCGACCTGCCGCGGCTGATCAAGGAGGTCCACGCGCGCATCCAGGACGAGGAGGGCCATCCGCTGCAAAGCTCGCTGCTCGGCATGGTGCTGAAAAACCGCAAGATGTTCCATACGCTCTTGCGCTCGGCCCGGGCCGTGCAGAAGCCGGTCACCGGCGGCACGCCGTATTTGCGCCACCTGCCCATGCTCTTTGCGCGCGGCCAGGAGTTCCGGGCGCTGCCCGCCATCGCCGAGAAGGCCTTCCGCGACCAGTTCGAGGCCATCCGGCCGAAGACCGTGAACCCGAAGTACCGCGTGGCCCTGTTCTCCGGCTGCGTGCAGGACTTCGTGTACCCGGAGCAGGCCGTGGCCGCGGTGAAGATCCTGGCCAAATACAACGTGGCCGTGGACTATCCCCAGGACCAGTCCTGCTGCGGCCTGCCGGTGCAGATGATGGGCGAGCGCGAGTCCAGCCGGAGCGTGGCCGAGCAGAACGTGGCCGCCCTTGATCCCGCCAAGTACGACTACATCCTGACCCTGTGCGCCTCCTGCGCCTCGCACCTGAAGCACGGCTACCCGGAGATCCTGGGCCCGGATTCCAAGGCGGACTCCAGGCTGGCGGCCAAGGTGCGGCAGTTCGCGGACAAGGTCATCGACTTCAGCTCCTTTGTGCGCGACGTGCTGAAGGTCGAGGCCTCGGAGTTCCGGGTTGACGGCAGGAAGGCCACGTACCACGCGCCCTGCCACCTCTGCCGCGGCCTGGGCGTGACCGAGGCCCCGCGCGCGCTCATCGGCCTCGGTGGGCTTGAGTACCTCCCGGCCGAGGAGGAGGACGTGTGCTGCGGCTTTGGCGGCACGTACTCCATGAAGTTCCCGGAGGTCTCCGCCGAGCTGCTCAAGAAAAAGCTTGCGAACGTGGAAAAAACCGGCGCAGAATTGCTGCTTACCGACTGCCCCGGCTGCATCATGCAGCTGCGCGGTGGTCTTGAGGCCAAGGGCAGCGCCATGGAGGTACGCCACCTGGCCGAGGCGCTGGCCGAGCGGCTCAAGTAGGGGCGAAAAGCACAGCAATCCGCCAGAGCAAATACGGAGGTCAAATCCATGAAGGATGTGCGCACAAAGGCCCGCGAGCTCATGACGGGCTACTGCAAGGTGTGCCCGGTCTGCAACGGCAAGGCCTGTGTGGGCGAGGTGCCCGGCATGGGCGGCCTGGGCACGGGTTCCTCGTTCCAGCACAACGTGGCGGCGCTCGCGGCCCTGCGCTTCAACATGCGCCTGATCCACGGGGCCGAGAGCCCGGACACAGCGGTGACGGTCCTGGGCCTGAAGCTGGCCATGCCCGTGCTGGCCGCGCCCATCGGCGGCGTGACCTTCAACATGGGCGGCAAAATCACGGAGGCCGAGTACTGCGACGCGGTGCTCGGCGGCTGCGTGGACAAGGGGGTCCTTGGCTGCTGCGGCGACGGTGTGCCCCCGGTGATCCACGAGTCCGGCTTCGCCACGATCAGCGCCCTGAATGGTGCGGGCATCCCCTTCATCAAGCCCTGGGAAGACAAGGAGCTCTTCGAGAAGCTGGACAAGGCCGCGGCCACGGGCGCGGGCGTCATCGGCATGGACATCGACGCCGCGGGCCTGGTGACCCTGCGCCTCATGGGCCGCCCGGTGGGACCCAAGACCGTGGAGCGTTTGCGCCACATCATCGCCCACGTGCCTGCCAAGTTCGTGCTCAAGGGCATCATGACCCCGGACGACGCCAAGCGGGCGCTGGACGCCGGGGCCGCGGGCATCGTGGTCTCCAACCACGGCGGCCGGGTGCTGGACCACACCCCGGGCACGGCCGAGGTCCTGCCCGCCGTGGCCCGGGCCGTGAAGGGCCAGCTGGCCATCCTGGTGGACGGTGGTGTGCGCACCGGCGGCGATGTGCTCAAGATGCTGGCGCTGGGCGCGGACGCCGTGATGATCGGCCGACCCATGTCCATTGCCGCCCTGGGCGGCGGGCGCGAGGGCGTGGGCAAGTACCTGGACCAGGTGCGCGGCGAGCTGACCCAGGCCATGATCCTCACCGGCTGCGCCACCGTGGCCGACGTGAACCGGGACAACCTGTACCAATCGACCTAGGAGGCCGCATGGCCGCGCGGGGAACCATCACACTCGGCGCTCAGGGGCAGTCCGTAGCTATCGCAGCTATCTTCCTGCTGGTCCTGGCCCTGGTTTCCGGCCTGGAGCACCTCCGTGCAGCCGAGGCCTTCCATCTGGGTCTGCCGCACCTGGCCGCGGCCCTGCTGTTCACCGGCGCAGTTGCCCTGGCGCTTTTCCTGCGCGAGCGCGCCCTGGCCGCGCACCTGGAGGCGAGCGCCCGGCAGGCGGAGCAGACCGCCTCGGAGCTGAAGCACCAGACCGGGCTGGCCCAAGGCATCCTGGGCGGCCTGCCCATGCCGTTTCTGCTGGTGGACAGCCAGGAGCGCGCCGTGAGCTCGAACCTGGAATGCCTGAAGATGCTGGAGCTCGACGGGCGGCCCGAGGACTACTACGGCCAGACCCTGGCCCAGATTTTCTACAACGATCCCACGCGCAAGACCGCCGTGGGCCGGAGCATCAAGGACGGCGAGGTGTTCCGCAACCTGGAGGTCGAGATCAAGGGCCACAAAGGCGGCACACGCCATGTGCTGGCCAACGTGTTTCCGCTCTACGACACGGACCGCCGCTGCATCGGCGGCCTGGCCCTGTATCTGGACATGACCGAGCTCAAGCAGAAGGAGCAGTTCATCCTCCAGAGGAACGAGAGCACCGGCCGCACGGCCCAGGAGGCCAACGCCGTGTGCAGCCGTCTGCGCGAGGCCTCGGACAGGCTCCAGGCAAACATCGCCCAGACCGCGCAGGGCAGCCAGGCCCAGAAGGTGCGCGTGGGCGAGATCGACGTGTCCATGGGCCAGATGGGCCTGGCCGTGGTCGAGGTGGCCAAGAACTCCTCCTCGGCTTCCCAGGGCGCGGACAGCGCGCGCCAGCAGGCGGAGCAGGGCGCGCGGGTGGTGAACGACGTCATCGCGGCCATCCGCAGCGTTACCGAGCGCACCCGGGCCATGCAGGAGCGCCTCACCGAGCTGGGCGGACAGGTGGCGGGCATCGCGCAGATTCTAAACGTCATCAACGACATCGCCGACCAGACCAACCTGCTGGCGCTCAACGCGGCCATCGAGGCCGCCCGGGCCGGAGACGCCGGGCGCGGCTTTGCCGTCGTGGCCGACGAGGTGCGCAAGCTTGCGGAAAAGACCATGAACGCCACCAAGGAGGTGGCCCAGGCCATTGGCTCGGTGCAGGAGGGCGCGCGCCGCGCCGCGGACGGCATGGCTGGGGCGTCCGAGGCCGTGGAGCGCAGCAACGGCCTGGCCGACAGCGCCGGGCGGACTTTGCAGGAGATCCTGCGCATCTCCCAGGGCTCGGCCGACCAGGTGCGCAACATCGCCACGGCCTCGGAGGAGCAGTCCGCCTCGGTGGAGGAGGTCTCCCGAGCCGTGCAGCAGGTGCGCGAGGTGTCGGAGCAGACGGCCAGGGACATGGCCCAGGCCTCCCACGCCATTGAGGAGTTGGCTGGGCTGGCGGACGAGTTGACGGACATCATCACCCAAATGCAGACCTGCTGAGCCGGGCCTGACACCACAAGGAGCACTGCCCATGATCAAGCACATCGTCATGTGGACCCTGAAGGACGAGGCCGCAGGCGCGGACCTGGCCGCCAACGCGCTGAAGATGAAGGAGCTGCTCTCGGCCCTGCGCGGGCTCATCCCGGTCATCGTTGATCTGGAGGTGGGGCTCGACGTCTTTGCCGCCAGCCCGGCTTGCGACGTGATCCTGTACACCGCCTTTGCCACCCGCGCGGACCTGGACACCTACCAGGCCCATCCGGAGCACCAGAAGGTGGTGGGCTTCGTGAAGCAGGTGGTGGCCTCGCGCAGCGTGGTGGACTACGAGATCTGATGCGCGGATTGGCGCACGCGCTCTTGCCCTTGTACACGGCCCGGCCCCCGGGCCGTTTTCTTTTGCTTGCCAGCAGACCGGAAGGTACGTAATATTTGGTTCAACGATTACAGATTGAAAATATCTATATGAAGGGCATTTCGGAGGCGCAAAGTCAATGGGACAGAGTGAAATCGTCTGCACGGGGTCTGATGTGCGGCAGTTGCTATTGCAGGCGGGCCTAAGCGCCGCTGATCTGCCCGAGGGGGCAGCGGACAAGGGCCAGGCCCATGCCGAGGTTCTGTACCATCTCACGCGCATGCGCTTTGGCGCGGAAGACGCCAGGTGCTACTGGGAGGAGATCCTGCGCCACCACGAGGGGCTGACCCTGGCCCTGGGGCGCGACGTGGGCCTGCGCGTGGCCGTGTGCGACTATTTCATGAACCTGCACCCCAAGATGCGCGACCCGATCATCGTCGAGGTCCAGGTGCTGCTGCAAAAGGAGCAGGGCGCGCTGGTGGACGAGCTCACAGGCTTGTACAACCGCCGCTACTTCAACGACGCCATCGTGCGCGAGGTGGAGCGCTTCAAGCGCTTCGGCCAGCGGTTTTCGTTGATCATGCTCGACGTGGACCACTTCAAGCGCTTCAATGACACGTACGGCCACCTGGCCGGGGACGACGCCCTGCAGGCCGTGTCCGGGGTCCTGCGCGACACGGCCCGGACCTTTGACCACGTGGTGCGCTACGGCGGCGAGGAGTTTGCCCTGATCCTGCCGCATACCGACGCCAGCCAGGCCATTGCCGCGGCCGAGCGCCTGCGCGGCGCCGTGGCCGCCCGGGCGGTGCAGGTGGGCGACAAGGCCGTGCCTGTGGCCGTGAGCCTGGGCGTGGCCACCTTCCCCGAGGACGCCATCAACGCCCGCGAACTGGTCAGCCGGGCCGACGAGGCCCTGTACGAGGCCAAGCGCACCCGCAACCGTGCCTGCTCCTACAGCGAGAAGAACCGCCAGTTCCCGCGCGCGCCGCTCGGCCTGAAGGTGCTCGCCAGCGAAGAGGATCATGAGCCGTTGGGGATCAGCGTCCTGAACATCAGCTTCGGCGGCCTGCTCGGCCGGTCGCCCACGGCCATCCTGCCCGGTACGCGGGTGCATATCGTCCTGGCCGGGGCGCATCCCGGCGCTTTAGACCTGCACCTGGGCTGCCGCGTGGTGCGCCTGGAACGCGAGGCCGAGGGCGGCCCCTACGAGATCGCCCTGACCTTTGAGGCGGTCAGCGAGGAGGAGCGCCGGGCGCTGGTGCGGCTGGTGGAACTCGATCAGGGCACGGACATCTAGTCCTCGTGCAGCCATTTCTGCGCCTGCCAGGCCCAGGCTCAAGCTTTCGCCCTTCCGCGGTTGTCAGCAAGGCCCCTGTGGTGCTACGGTCCACGCTGGTCCGGTGTGTGGCGTTTTTGTGCCGTGTCAGGGGGCTGTGATGTCTGGTCCAGGGCTGGGGAATGCGGTGGAAACAGGCCCGGGACGCGGGCTGAAGGCCTTGGGCGCGGCCCTGCTGCTCTGCCTGCTCCTCGTCTTTGCGCTTGCGGCCGGTCTGGCCGCGGCCCTGGAGCACGGCCTGCTGGCCTATGGCGCGGCCGTGCTCGGCGCGCTGCTTATCCTGGGCTGCGGAGTGGGGGTGGGCCTGCTGGCGTTCAACAAGCGCCTGGCCGGGCAGGTGCGGCTGCGCACCGCGGACCTGGCCGCCAGCGAGGAGAAGTACCGCCTGCTGGTGGAGCACCAGACGGACCTGGTGATCAGGTTCGACCAGCAGGGCCGCCTGCTGTACGTGAGCCCGTCCTATTGCCGCACCTTTGGCAAGGCCGAGGCCGAGCTCCTGGGCCAGAGCTTCACGCCCCTGGTGCATCCCGAAGACCTCCCGGCCACCCTTGAGGTCATCGGGCGCCTCAAGGACCCGCCGCACACGGGGCAGGTGGAGCTGCGCAGCCCGACCGTGCACGGCTGGCGCTGGTTCGCCTGGACCGGCACCGGGGTCCTTGCGCTGGACGGGAGCATGGCCGAGGCCGTGGCCGTGGGCCGCGACATCACCGACCGCAAGCAGGCCGAGCAGGCCCTGAGCGCCAAGACCCAGGAGCTGGAGCTCTACTTCAACAACACACTTGACCTGTTGTGCATCGCGGACACGGACGGGTATTTCCGGCGCCTGAACCCGGAGTGGGAGGCCGTGCTGGGCTATCCACCCAGTGAGCTTGAGGGGCGGCGCTTCCTGGACTTCGTGCATCCGGAGGACAAGGCCGCCACCCTGGATGTGACCCGAAAGCACCCCGGGCAGGGCCGTGTGGTGAACTTCGTCAACCGCTACCGGGCCAAGGACGGCCGCTACCACTGGATCGAGTGGCGCAGCTTTGCGGTGGGCAAGACCCTCTACGCCTCGGCCCGCGACATCACCGAGCGCAGGCAGGCCAGCGAAGCCCTGCGTGAGAGCGAGGCCCAGTACCGGGGCATCTTCGAGCAGGCCGCCGTGGGCATCTGCCACTGCTCGCTCACCGGGGAGTTCCAGCGCGTGAACCGCAGGCTCACGGAGATCCTCGGCTACAGCGAAGCCGAGCTCCTGCGCCTGAACTTTCGCGACATCACCCATCCCGACGACCTGGCCGAGGATCTGGAGCACATGCGCCGCGTCCTGGCCGACGAGGCCACGGGTTTCGACATGGAGAAGCGCTACATCCGCAAGGACGGCACCGTCATCTGGGTGCACTTAAGCGTGAGCATGGTCGTCGGCCACTCCGGCCAGGCAGGGTACGTCATCGGGGTGCTTGAGGACATCAGCGCGCACAAGACGGCCATGGCCGAGCTGGCCGATGCCAAGGCCATGCTCGATGCGGCCTTTGAGCAAAATCCCATCCCCATGGCCCTGGTCACCCTGCCCGACGGCATCCTGCGCATCGCCAACAGGGCCTGCAAGGAGTTCCTGGCCATCGCGGATGAGCCGGATTACGTGGGCCTGCCCCTGCTGGAAATGCGGCAGACCTGGCAGGAGTACGATCCGGACGGCCTGGCCGTGCCCCTGGCGGAGCTGCCCCTGGCCAAGGCCATGGCCGGGATCACCACCAAAAACGCGTTGTACCGCATCGTGCGCAAGGACGGCGGGACACGCTGGGAACTGGTCAGCGGCGCGCCGGTCTATGGCCGGGACGGCAAGCTCATCGCCGCCTTCGTCACCTTCCCGGACATCACCGACCGGGTGCTGGCGGAACAGGCGCTGACCGTGGCCAAGGCCCAGGCCGAGGACGCCAACCGCTCCAAGAGCGAGTTTCTGGCCAACATGAGCCACGAGATCCGCACGCCGCTCAACGGGGTGCTGGGCATGCTCCAGCTGCTCAAGGGCACGCCCATGGACGTGGAGCAGGGCAACTACGTGGACAAGGCCCATGATGCGGCCCGGCGGCTCCTGGGG